>NZ_JBBHKR010000078.1:0-68608 GCF_037389425.1 Stygiolobus sp. CP850M | reverse complement strand
AACAGTTGAGAGAATGGGTAATTGATGCTTTTAACAATTCGCTTAAGGGATTTGGTTTTGACGTTAAGCCATTGATTAATAAGTTTAGGGGGTTGGTGAGCGGGCTTGATGGCAGATCCCTCGTCCAACTAATAGCCCCCTCAAACTCAATGGCTCGGTTAGCCCTAATACTCCACGCATTGATTAATGGCAATAAGGAACTAGCCAAGGCACTTACACTCGATGAAGCTGCGAGCGTCAGCGAGAAACTACCCACGAGGTTGCTCCTTGAGGTCTATAAGGAGTGTTGTGACTTAGGTAAGGATGAGTTTAGGCTTGCCTTAGCCAGGCTCTTCTTCCTCCATGTTTAGCCCTGGGGGTCAGTCTCGGAGTTCTGGTCTGTTTTCATTGTCTAGTTGGCATGGCTTGTGTTATCGAGGTTGTAGTCAGGGTGGTGAATTGATGCGTAGATGATGAGCGTTAATGCGTAAATCCTAATGCAGTTATTGCCTTATCAACACGGTTGTGGTTAGGGCTGGGTTAACCAATGTGAGGTTGATCACCCACCAGTGACCGTGATTAGGGTACCGGGAGGTACTTGGCGTGGTTAAACCCTGCAGGTAATCCCTCTCAGCAGTTGCTTGGTTCGGGCCGTAATGCTTAAGGGGTTTGTTATGGTGTTTTGGTGGTGTTATGGGTGCGTTGAAGTACGTGGTCATTGGCGTTGTGGTTGTTATTGTTGTCGCTACCGCCCTAGTTTTACTACTACCTACACTGCACCGGGTGCCTGTGCAGTACGTGGGTTCACCCAGCGGTTATGAAGCATTTGTACCGAATGGTCAAACAATAAATTATAATGGACGTACAGACCCCCGAGGGTGATTTAATACTAAGTAATGGAACTACGATACATGATGTGGTATGGGATGGACAATATTCGGGTACAATAATACAAGATCATAATCAAATAGATCAACTGAATGGTCAATTTGTTGAACAAATTGATCCAATAAATAATCAACAATATGTACCTTTACAGGATTTCTATGTAATTAAAGGTCAAGTACCAATTGAACAAGTAACAATAAATGGACAAACATATTATGTAATAGAAGCAAATAATATAAATCCAGCAAATATTGCAGGATTCTATACATATCAAGGATGGGTACCTAACTTTGTTGTAGCAATAAATACACAAGGAACATATGCGGCAGGACTACCAGGAAATTCTCCAGTATTTACTTGGACAAACACAACAGGAACTGTAGCGTACCAAACAAAGGTATATGGAGAATATGGACCATTCCCTGGAGGGGCCGTACTAGCACAGTCCAATGGAACTATAATTCCATATGGAGTAAATACCAATATTCCTGCAGGTATATACTTATCGAGTTTTTATGCCCCTCAGCAAGTATACAATTCTTCTAGCTAATTTTTTAACAATAGATTTTTAAGATACACTCACAACATAAGGAACTCCATAAGTTACTATAACCCAATCTGAATACATAAATCCAGAAAGGGCAAGGGTTCCCTTCCACTAGTTCTCGCCATTGGTTCAGGAGGTCACATTATGTGGGTAGTAGACATGTGGCTTAGAGAACCATTTGAAAGAGTAGGGATTATCATATCCTCTTAACTCCCTATTCTGTAAAGTATTGGAGTCCCTCTTTATTAACCATCTTAAAGATTATCCCTAACTGCACTTCATCGGTTCCCTCCCCTATTCTTCCTAATCTTACATCTCTGTAAGCCCTCTCGCTTTTAGTCCCTTTAGCATAACCCATTCCACCCATGATTTGTACAGCTTTATCCACAATTTCAGTCGCAATTCTTGTTGACAAATACTTCAGCACCGCAATTTTTCCTTCGTCCTTGAAAACGTCCTCAGTCTTGGCTACAGACTTTAACAACGTATTGAGGGAAGTTATCTGAGCTACACTTTCTGCCAAATACCACTGTATACCTTGCTTTTCCACGAGTTTGGTTCCAAACAGTTCCCTACTCATTGCCCACTCGAGAGCTTCCTCTAAAGCTCCTTCAGCTAAACCCAGAGCTATGGCTGAGATCGCAACCCTTCCCACTAGAAGGGCGTACTTGACTACCTCCCAGCCCTTGTTAACTTCACCTACGATATTGTCAGCTTCACAGTTGTTGAACTCAACTTCAGCCGTACCAGTGCCTCTGTTTCCCATCACTTCTATCTTATTCACCTTTACACATTCCCCTTTTCGTACTAGAAAAGTAGTTATAGACTTAAGGCCATTTTCTCCGGTCTTTGCTGCAACGAGATATACATCGGCATAAAGACCTTGGGTAGTCCACATCTTCTTCCCGTTGATCATCCACTTTCCGTTAACTTTCTCTGCCCTAGTATTAATTGAAGCTACATCACTTCCTCCCTGAGGTTCACTGAGGGCAAACCCCCCTATTAACTCGCCTTTGGAAAGCATCTCCACAGTATATTTATCTCCCCCATAAACTCTCAGTGGTTCTGTTACCAGTTCGCTCTGAGCGTCTTGTATGAGAGCTACGGAACCGCTAACCTTAGCAATTTCCTTCAAGATCAACGCCGTGTCAAGTAGGCTAAGCCCTTCGCTCATAGGTGCTAAAAACCCCATTTCCCCCATTTTTCTTACTAACTCTCTGGGGTACCAGTCCTCTCTGTCAATTTTTACTGCCAAGGGCTCTACATGTTTTTTCACGAATTCCCTTATGGAGTCCAAGATCAGTTCGCTCATATGTTATCTTTTGAAATAATCGTTAATAAATAAATGTGCAAAGTAAAATATATATGAGAATTTATGTAATATAATTTTATGGACGCTAAGTTTTACGGTCTAGAGAAAGTGATCAAAGAATGGGAGGAAGCTAAAAAAGACCCTGAGAAATTTTGGGCGGAAAAAGCGAAGCTGATAACATGGTTCAAGAGACCTGATAAGATTATTGAAGGTCATCCACCTTTCGAAAAGTGGTACGTAAACGGGTTGTTGAATATATCTTATAACGCCGTTGATAGGCATTTACCAGAAAAGGGAGAGAAGGTAGCGTTCTATTGGGTTAACGAGAGGCTTGAGAGTAAGGCAATATCTTACAGAGACCTATACTGTGAAGTGAACAGGGCAGCTTACGTATTAAAGGAGTTGGGAGTGAAGAAGGGTGACACGGTCTCGCTCTTAATGCCGAGTATCCCGGAAGCTTTATACTTCTCTTTAGCTGTTCACCGATTAGGTGCTACTCTAGTCATACATTACGTAGGGTTAAGTCCTGAGACACTATCCTATAGGCTTAACGATTGTGACTCGAAAGTAATGGTAGTAGCTAGTAAAGGCTTCAGGAACGGGAACGAAATAAGGATAAAAGACTTCGTCGATAAACTACTTAACGAGTATAAGACTCCGGTAGAGAAGGTTCTGGTCGTGAAGCGAGGCTATGATGACTTTAACGTAAACAAGATGGACATAATATACGAGGAGGTTAAACCCAGAGGTAAGGTAGAAGTTGAGCCAGTAGCTGTAGAATCTAACGAAGTTGCTACAATATATTACACATCAGGGACAACGGGCAGACCGAAAGGTCTAACTCACACCAACGGCGGTTACGTGGTGGCATTAAACACAGCGTTCAAATCGATTTTTAACCCAAGACAGAACGACGTGTGGTGGACGATTTCAGAGCTTGGTTGGCCAGTATGGCCCATGGCAAACATATACGTGATTCCGGTCATGGGATTAACAGGAGTGCTCTTCGAGGGGTTTATCGGTTATAAACCCGACTTATTCTCAAGAGTTGTCGAGAGATTCGGAGTATCGTTGGTCTGGTCGTCAACAACGACGTTATATACATTGAAGAGCTTAGGAGAGGAGTCGGTAAAATCAGGGGACATATCTACTTTAAGAATGATACTCAACACTGGAGAACCATTAAATGTGGGGGCGTGGATGTGGTTGAGAGAACACATTCCTAATGTGTATATAGCAGATGCGTATTGGATGACGGAACACCTCTACCCAGTCGCGGCTACTCCTTTCGGAATAGCCGAGATTCCCTATAAGCCAGGTTCCGCGGGGACTAAGTTCCCAGGGTCAGAATACGTAGTAGTAGACGATGAGGGTAAACCTCTACCCCCTCAGAGTAAGGGCTATATCGTGTTGAAACCGTGTAGCCCGGCCTTGGCAAAGATGCATAAAGATCATAACGGTGAAAGAGTAGTTAAGACTTATTGGTCTAGGTTTCAAGGTTATTTCTACACCGGTGATTACGGATATGTGGACAAAGACGGTTACTTGTACGTTTTAGGTAGGGCAGATGACGTAATAACAGCAGGGGAAAGAATAGGGACTATGGAGGTAGAGAGTGTGGTAGTCACACACCCGGCAATAGCTGAGGCTGCAGCAGTTGGTTACAAGAAAGACGGAGGCGAAGGGATATTAGTAGTAGCAGTACCTAAGAAGGGTGTGTCTGAGAGCCAAGAACTGGAAAACATGATCAAGGAGTACTTGAGGAACAGCGGTTATATTGTTGATAAAGTAGTGTTTGTTAGGCGTCTACCGAAGACTAAGAGCGGTAAGATAATGAGGAGACTGCTGAGGGCTCTAGTCAGGGGAGAAGAAATAGGTGATGTATCTACGTTAGATGACCCCTCAATAATAGAGGAGTTGAGAAAAGCATTGGGGCAATAGATTTCCACTTTCACGCCCCAGTAAAGGAGTTCCTCAGATATCTCGGTGAGTATGCTGAACCCGCACTAAGATATTTCAACGCTAAGGTCGAGATAAAAGACCTAAAGGTTATTTTAGACGAAGTTGAAACATTAGGCATTGAAAGAGTCGTTATATTGCCTATAGACTCTACCACTTTCATGGGAAGAAGGATTCCAAATGAATTAGTCGCAGGGATTAGAGATGCACGAGTGATAAAGTTCATCTCAGTAGACCCCCTGAAGCCAAATGCGGTAGAGGAACTCGAAAAGGCGATAAAGGAAGTAGAACCTCAAGGTGTTAAATTCCACCCTCAGTTACAAGGCTTTCATCCCTTAGACGAGAGGGCTATGAAGCTATACTCGGTTGTCGAAAGACACAACCTAATCGCTGTATTTCATACGGGCACTTCAGGCATAGGGGCTGGCGTAAGATCGAACATAAGGCTCGATTACGGTAGGCCAATACATTTCGATGAAATTGCGGTGATGTATCCAGACTTGAAAATGGTTTTAGCCCACTTCGGCCGGCCGTGGACGGAAGAGGCCATTGCTGTTTCACTACACAAACCCAACGTCTATTTAGACTTATCCGGTTGGGCACCAAAGTACATTCCTAGAGTTTTGTGGGATAACGCCAAAAGGCTAGCTGACAAGCTCATTTTCGGATCTGACTTCCCCCTTATCAGCCCGAAGAGGTGGTTGAAGGAGTTTGACGCTATACCTATCGACGGTGAGATAAAAAAGAAGATACTGAAGGACAACGCAGAGCGTTTGATAAAATGATCACTCTGGTGGGATTTCCTTGTATATCTCCGACAGTTCAATACCCTGTTTTTTCCTTATCTCTTTGGATATTAAGTAAGTCACTGTCCCGGTCATGGGTGGTATTATTATCGTAGCTAAGTCAAAGGCTGTATTACCTTGGAATATTATGCTTCCGAAGGAGCTATTCAGTAATCCGTAAAGCACTGTTAGTACTACTACGAGAGACAACGTGAAAACCGATAGAAGAGACGTAATAAGAATTTTCCTGTCGGATTTTCCGTATTTTATCGAAGCTATTGCCACGATTAAGTAGTTCCAAATTACGAACCAAAGG
This sequence comes from Stygiolobus sp. CP850M, assembly GCF_037389425.1. NCBI lineage: Archaea > Thermoproteati > Thermoproteota > Thermoprotei > Sulfolobales > Sulfolobaceae > Stygiolobus > Stygiolobus sp. CP850M. The sequence continues at coordinate 62,822 of NZ_JBBHKR010000078.1, read as the reverse complement.
CCGTCGACTGCAAAGCTAACGGAGTAACTCAGATATACCTCCAAGAAGTTGAAAAGCATTGAAAGGGTTAGAGTGAATATAAGCGAGTATATAGGTATACCTCTCCTGACCTCGGCAAAGAATGAGGGAAGTAACCTGTCAAAGGCCATTGAAAACAGTATCCTTGATGATGCTCCCACATTTATCATCGCGTATAGCACGTACCAACTTAGGGCTGAGATCACTAAGAATACCACAATATACGGGACGTTCAAAAACGCGTATACGGCAAAGGAGAGAATGGACGAAGTGGACATTGGTAGGCTCCACCCATTAAGTACGTAATTAATATAGTTTTGCTTACCGAATCCTCTCTCGATCCCTATCACTAATAATAACGCGAACAACGTCGCTACAGCGTAGGAGATAAGATAACCCGATATGAAACTCTTTTTAATTCTCTTCATCTCACCTGCAAAGAACGCTGGAGCGTTAGTAAAGGCAAACATGGAAAGAACGAATATTGAGGAAAGAGACAACGTTTGTAAGTTTACGTACGGTGAAGTGAAGACCGGTTGGTCGTTAACTGTGAACAGACCTACTACCATAAAAACCGTACCGGCAATTTGAAGCAAAGTGAGATAACGGAATGTCCTAACGTATAGTCTTTCTGATAACGAGAGGGAAAAAACAGCGAAGATGACTAATGTAGTAACTGCGAAAAGCTCTGAAGGAGAAGAAGTTATTCCCTCCCCAAGGCTGATCAGACCTCTAACACCTAGTACGTACCCTAGCGACTGTAGACTAGGTGTAATTACCATGACGACCTCTAGTAAGGCCAATACTGGGAAACCCATAGTAAAAGCCATGATGAGTGACATACCTAGGACACTACCGATGAACGGTCCCATAGCCCTAGATACGAATATGTAGTCCCCTCCACTTCTGGGGATCAACATTGTTAAGAGGTAGTAATTAATGACGACCGGTACCATCAATAATGAGCCTATGATCACAGCTAATGTCCAACTGGCTTCGGGTAAGAAGGCCGCTATGAAGAGTGGATAGGCTACGCCTGCTGCAGGACCCAGAAAGGAGAAATTAAGGGCGAAAGCGTCAAAAGCATTGAACTCCTTAACGAAACCGGTGGACTCACGGAGGAATTTCATACTCGTGAGAACAACGGCCTTATTTAAAAAGTTATACACAAAAAGAAGGACATGATTCCACACTATGAAAGCACATCAGAGTTCTTAACTAGTATGATTACAACACGTTTGTCAATGGAAACATTGAAACTTTAAAAATGTTTAGGCAAGAAGCGTAAGGTGTGGTTTAACGTTTTCTCCCTTTTGGATTACTGTGTATATAGGGGAATAACGACCTGAGTTCTAATATAGTATCATCCGACAAGAATATATATAACATGTTATCAGTTCAGGGTTTCGATTTCGGCGGGTTCGTACACTGTATGAGGACTTCGATCGGCGATAGGTACATAGCGGACGCGTTGAGTTTCCTCTTCGCGATTAAGAATCATTATGACGTGTCTCAGTTCGCCTTGACTTCAAAGGGAGTGATCTACGAAGGTGATACGAGCGGTGTCTTCGTAGGTTCGTGCGAACACTTCAACGGGTACGTTAACCACTTCGGACAAGGTGTAGTTCTGAGCACAGCAGTCAAGGTCTGGGAGTACATACACGGTAACAACCAAGTAAAATTTGATGAGGTCGAAAAGGAATTCCTGAACGCGTTCCTGAATAAGAAGATTTAAAACTAATTCTACGCTTTTTCTCGCCAAGCTATACATTTATTTAATCTACTTACTGAAAAGACGCTAGCATCATACTAACTCCGGGCCACGGTACGTCGTAATAAATCACCTTACCCAAAGTAGGTCTTACTATACCTAACATAACGTACAGTGGCTTCAGGTCACCCTCCGGTGAAGAGTTCTTAAACTCCTTCGGAAAAAGTTGTTGTATTTTGACTATTTCCTCAAACCTACCCTCTTCGATTAAGTCCTGAAGTATATGGTCGAATATGAAGAATGTGTCCCTGCCGACCTTGAGGGAATATAAGTCTAGCCTATGGGTTGGCGAACTTGTAGCTATGACTAATGGTTTTCTACCAGTTTCTCTTAGTACTTCGCCTATCTTAACACCTAAACGATAGTGTTCTTCAGGTGAACGGTTGCTAATGGATATAGTTACACCCTTAATACCTCCCTCCGGGAACATATAATATAACGGGATCCAGCCGCCGTGATCAAGTCCCCACCGGTAGTCCTTTCTGAGAAAAGTTGAAAGCTTCTCCACCACCTCAACATCATTAGGCATTTCATAGCAGTAGCGGTAAAGTTCCTCAGGGAACCCGTAATAATCCTGAATACATTTAAGCTTCTCCCCGGCTTCTATTAAGTTGTCTTCACCCCAGTTCATAAAGTGGGGAGACAAGACTACGACCAGATCAGGCTCATATTCTCTCCTTATTTTCTCTCCTAATTCCCTCAGTTCTTTCTTCCAAGGCAAGTCCTCTACTAGGATAGTAGGAGAGCCGTGACTTACCAGTAGCCCTAACACTACTGAATCTCGTAATGTGAAGTTAAAACCATTACCTTACTTTTCAGTAACTGAAAATTCTTGTTATATCTCTGAATCTCTTTCTACTATTCAGTTAATTTTATTTAGTCAATAAAATTGGAAAAACAGGAATAAAAAGAAAGATTTAATAATATTGATAACATCTGAGAAAATATGAGAGTCGGTATAATAGGAGTAGGTTGGTACGGCTTCACTCCATCGACTCCCGAGCTCTCCTTCAGGGAGATGGTATTTGAGGCGGCTTTAAGGGCTTATGAAGACGCTCATGTAAACCCAAGAAGAGACGTGGACACATTTGTGTCGTGCCAGGAGGACTTCTGGGAAGGGATAAGCATTTCCGGTGAGTTCGCTCCAGACCCTATCGGAGGTACTCTTAGGCCCGTAATGACAGTACCTGGGGACTCGGTTCAGGCGATAATGCACGCTGTTATGCACATTGAATCAGGTATATCTAAGGTAACTGTAGTGGAGTCACACGCAAAACCCAGCGATATTATAACAATGGAAAAGATAATGGAGTTCGCCTACGACCCGTTGTACGGTAGAATAGGTGCAAGGAATTTCCATTTCTTGGCGGGACTAGACGCTGTGAAGTTCATGGAAAGGACTAAAGCGACCAAAGAAGACCTAGCTGAAGTAGTTGTAAAGAACAAAAGAAACGGGTTGAAAAACCCGAGAGGGTCATATTCATCATCTTTAAGCATAGAAGAAGTAGTCAAGCAGCCGTACGTAGTTTACCCCCTGACAAGCCTCGACATATCTCCATTTACAGATGCAGCCGTAGTAATCGTATTAGCTAACGAGGAAGTCGCTAGAAAATACACAGACGATCCCATATGGATAACCGGTGTAGGAGTAGGTTACGATTCAACTATGGAGTTATCCGATCTCGGAAGGTCTACATACCTCAGGTTGGCTGCTGACAAAGCGTTCAAAATCGCGAGACTGCATAGGCTGGAAAACGTAGCTTTTTTTGTCGATGACACTTACAGCTACAAAGAGTTACAACACTTAGAGGCATTAAAGGTTCAAGACCCCGTGAAAAAGTTAAGGGAAGGAGAACTCTATGCGGACGGAAAAACACCGGTAAACCCTCTCGGAGGGCATTTGTCAGAAGGAAGACCGTTGGACGCCAGTGGTCTGGCACTTCTACTGGACGCTGTGGAATTTATGAGGAGAGGTGAGTTCGATAAAGCAGTTGTAGCTTCGTGGAGAGGAGTCCCGAGCTTTACGGGAGGGGTAGCAGTACTGGAGAGGTGATGATGTTGAGGAAAGTAGCTATAATAGGGGCGGGATTAACACTCTTCAGGAGGAGACTTAAGGAGACTCCTCAGGAAATGGCTTGGGAAGCTGCTAGAAAAGCCCTCGATGAGGCTGGGCTCGAACTAAAGGATATCGACTGCGTTATAACTAGTGCAGCTCTTGATGCTTACGACGGGGTTCACATGAGGGGAGAACATATAGCCCACTCGGGAGGAGTTAGAAAGACTGTAAGCAGAGTTTATGCTGGTGGAGCTACTGGAGGTATGGCTACCATCTCGGCATGGTATCACGTGGCTAGCGGGCTTTGTGATAAGGTTTTAGTGATCGGTGAGGAAAAGATGAGCCACGCTTTACCTCATCCCCAGTCTGTTTTCCGTTACATATGGGATCCGATAACAGAAAAGCCCCTAAACCCTAACCTCATCTGGATCTTCGCAATGGAAATGTATAGATATATGAAGACATATAACGTGTCCAAAGAGGAAATAGCACTTGTATCAGTAAAGAATAAGAGAAACGCTTTGAATAACCCCTACGCTCAGGCAGCAGCTAACATCACGGTCGATGACGTCTTGAACAGCGAAGTCTTAGTGTGGCCCGTCAACAGGTTGGACGTAAGCCCGGTGAGCGACGGTGCGGGGGCTATAGTGGTAGTTAACGGGGATGTTGCTAGACAGTTTACGGACACCCCGGTATGGATCGTAGGTGTAGGATGGAACATGGACAATCCTCAGTGGAGTAACAGAGAACTAGCCTATGCCAGATATGTGGAAGAATCGGCTATGATGGCATACAAAATGGCTAAGATAGAAAGGCCTGACAAGGAGATCGACGTGATAGAGCCTCACGACCCGTTCGATTACAAAGAGCTCCACCACATCGAGGGTTTGAAGATCGCAAAGAGAGGAGAAGCCCCCAAACTCCTTAGGGAGGGAGTGTTCGATCTTGACGGTGATATACCCAGTAGCCCCTCGGGAGGACTCATGGGTTGCGGTAACCCAATAGGTGCTTCCGGTCTTCTAAAGGTCATAAGCATTTACTGGCAGTTAAAGGGTATTGCTGGGAGGATGCAGGTAAAGAAACCCGTATATACCGGTCTGGCTCAAAACTGGGGCGACCTCATGCAGATGTCAGCTGTAGTGATCATGAGGAGGTGAGGGCTGTGGTAACTCCGATAAAGAAGAGCGAAGAAGCTGTGACAATAAAGTATAAGCTTGAAGCCTACTATTCCTTCTCAGCAGGGATAGCTTATACGAAGTTTCTTAACGGTCTAAAAGAAGGGAAGATTATAGGTAGGAAGTGCTACCGTTGCAGAAGGGTTTACGTACCGCCAAGAATGTACTGTGACGACTGTTTCAGACCTACAGACGAGTGGGTCGAAGTGAGTGATGAGGGTGTAATAGAAACAGCTAGTGCGAGCTATATTTCTTGGACTAGGGACAAGTTGGAAGAGCCAGAGATAATCGCCGTGATAAGGTTAGGAGGGAGAGAGAAGGACTGGATATTCCCGGGGCTCTTTCACAGAATATGTGGTAAAGTGGACGTGGATCGGTTAATCGGAAAAAAGGTGAAAGCTGTGTGGAGGGAAAAGAGAGAAGGCAGTATAAACGATATAGAGTGTTTTAAGGTGGTCGAGGGATGAGCTGGTTCAAGGGTGACGGGGATAAGCCCTTGTCTTTAATAGATAAGATGAGTGCTGAGGAATACCTCTATACGGTAGGGATAGCGGGAGAGGAATTCGTAAAGGGGATTCAGGCTGGCAAGATAATTGGGAGTAAGTGCCCAAGGTGTGGTATGACATACGTCCCTCCGCGTCTTTACTGCGAGGAGTGCTTCTGTAAGACTGAGTTCGTTGAGGTCGGGTCTGCACCGTACATAGACACCTATACGGTGATTTACAGGGATGATAAGGGTAATAAGGTAGACCCACCTCAGAAAATAGCGATGGTAAGGTTTGAGGGAGTAAAGGGAGGGCTTTTAGCTATAGTCGAAGGCGAAGTGAAAATAGGGAAAAAGGTCAGAATACTCAGATATCTAATACCGTTAATAGTAGAATGATGAAGACCGAGGTAAGACACTTTTTCCTACCAGCCCACGATCTATAACAAGTTGGTTCTTGAAGTTTTCGTACGTATAAGTGGAGTGGTTATAGTCTTTTATAGAGATGCCGAAAACTATAGAATATCCTTTTGTCGCTGACACCTATTGGCTAATCCTTTCTAGATCCCTAAATTTTCTTGTACAGCTTAATAACCCCATTGAACCAATTCTGTCAATGGAAGACGAGTTCATCTACCTTGAGGACTTAAAAGACGAGAGAACAGTACAGTTCATAAAGGAGGAGACCGAGAGGACTAAATTACTTCTCGGTAAAAGGGCTGATGAACTTTACCCCAAGCTTCTGGAGATTCTCTACGAATCACGCGTCCTCCAGCTTTTCGCCTTCGATGAAAACACACCCGTTATGCTGATTTACGGAAAGAAAAGGTCAGTGAACTTAGGGCGGAAGGAGTTATATGCAGCCCAGAGTGACGAGGTAATACAATATATATGGAAGATAAGGGGCTTCAGGGAACTTGGCATTAGTGTGGGAAAGAAGGGTAGTGACGAGGTTAGGACTTTTATTCTATCAGAAGAAGGTAGGGTTATAAGGGACTTAGGTAACTGGGTCTCACAACCTTTTTACCACGGAAACGAGGTCTGTTACGTCAAGAGCTATAGAAAATCTCCTCCCCCGGACGGTGGAGAGTATCCAACATATAGGGTCTTTTGTGGTGACGATATAGTTTACGGTAAGGAGTTAAAGCCCGGTGAGTTCATATCAATTGACGTGTTCGGAGACGTTATAACCTTAGTGAAAACGAAGGGTTGGAGATACTCAGAACTGTACGTAGGTGAAAGCTTTGATAAGTTGAGGAAGGTAGATGAGGCAGAGTTGATAGACGTAGTTGATTATAAGGACTACATAATATATCGCAAGAACGATAATGTGATCCTGAACGGGGTGACACTAGGCTTTGAAAAACCTATAAACGCTGTGGCAAGCGGTAAAGACTTTATAGCTATATCCTTGATAAAGGACTATAGAACTCCAGTAGAATATTATGACCTCTCGGGTAAAAAGATAGGAGAGGAGCCTCACGATAACGTAATTATGATGGACGGAGGAGGAAGTTCACTTTTCCTACTCGAGACCTCGTTTTCCTTCATTTCTAAGGTGACAAGGAGAAGGATTGAAGGAGGAGTGTTGACTAATAGTGAGACAATTATTGAGACGGGAAAATACGAAGTTGGCGTTAAAGACATATATGTAAAAGGTGATGTACTGCTTCATGGTTTCCTCCTTTATAAACACGAGAAGTCGAAAGGGGTAATCGTTTACGGATACGGGGGTTTTCGTGTTTCTTTATTACCTTTTTCACCGTACCACCTTAGGGTCTTACTGGAGGATGGATACTCTTTTCTTGTCACAAACTTAAGGGGAGGTTATGAAAACGGGGAGGAATGGCATAAGGCAGGGATGCTCTTGAACAAGAAAAACATCTTCAGGGACTTTGAGCATTTCCTGAGCCTGGTCAAACTTGCTGGAGGTAGGACAGTTGCAATGGGAGGGAGCAACGGTGGGTTATTGGTCGGAGCTGTACTTAACGAGACTCCTCAACTAGTGGATTGCGCGGTAATCGGTCATCCGGTTCTAGATATGATGAGATATCATAAAATGTACGTAGGGAAATATTGGATTGAAGAGTACGGGGATCCAGATGACCCTGAGTTCAAGGACTACTTATTATCTTATAGCCCCTACCACAACCTGAAAGGCGGGTTGCCAAAAACCTTCGTTTATACGGGGATAAACGACGATAGGGTTCATCCAGCCCACGCGCTGAAATATGTGGCGAAAGCGAGGAAGTTAGGAAATGACGTGTTACTGTTTGTAAATGATAGCGGTCATTCATTAACTGATCCAGAGACCTTGGCTAAGGAATACAGTTATGTCACAGCTTTCATAGAAGAATGTTTAAGGTGACTCATCAGATAAAAGTCTTTAACGTGAAAATAGTTCAGGCTGGCCTCACGTTAGGTCCTTATCACATGGACTTGGAGAGTTCATTGATGTCGTTTTAGTATCCTATTTACTTATGGGTTAGAGATACAATCCCTTGGTTATTAGGGGAACATAATCGTATGAATTATGCTAAACTTAAACATTGTGTGTAATAGTTAAACTATTTTGGAGTAATTTGATAAAACTTAATTTAACTAATTATTATTATTATTTTATTATATTATTTATTTTTATAATCTTGAAAATGTTTCCAACAAGTAGATTTATTAGTTTCTAAGATAAATTATAGATGGTGGGTTGTTATGAAAGTAGTAGTAGTTCATGAATGGGAAGATAGCCAAAAAGACGCTGTTACAAACTTCTTCGACCAGTTAGTCAAAATGGTTAAGGACAAGAAACTTCCTAAGGGAATGAAGCTTGAAAAAGTAGAAATTTCTCATGAAAATAAGACGGCGATTTGCCAGTGGGATGTCGATAACATGGACATGTTGATGCAGGCTGCAAAGCAGTTTAACATAAGTTGGAGAATTAAAGCCTTTACACCTCAGGTATTATACGAGCACAAAGGAATATTGTAAATGGAATTTTTTTACCTTTTCTTTAACACCATCATCCTTTAGTTACTAGATACATGTAATAAAGTTTTATCGGTGAGTTTCACAATTTAATTAAAATATGAATGGTTTAAGCAAATGATAAAATTCCTTGTATACTATGACGGGGAAGTTATGGAATTCATTCGAGTACACGGACTGTAAGACTGTATCAAACATCCATGAGAGATCTTTTACTTCAACCTTACTGGTTACAACGAAAATGTACAGAAGTTAGGATAAGCTTATTGACTTTTTGAACCCCTGACTCGTTATGCAATGTTAATCTCAGATCATCCACTTCATAAAGAGCTAAGGAGGGTCTCTTCTCCTATCTTTGATCTCGTAATACTCAGAGATCGGAAAATAGTATTACGTGAGATCGTTAAACAATTCTTAAGTAACGTTAAGAATGAGTTTGACGTCATAGGCTTGTTAGCAGTCTCTTCGCCGTTAATTGTTATATCAAAATTGCTAAGAATATCCACATCCCTAGAGAAGTAAGGGCTTCCACTGCGTTCCCTATTTAGTTAGTATTAGTTTAATTTCCGGCTATTATTAGCAATATTATATACTCGCTCTTCTCGACGTCTGATAACTGAGAACTAGCTGTGTCCTAACTAGGGGAGAATCAGAGCGTTCTAAACTTGTTTAGAGAATACTAATGGCAGGTACCTATTCCGTACTCTAAATATCTCCGTGGGTTTTCCTAGACTCAGCATAATTAGGTCTGACCATTCCTTTATTTTATCCACGTATGGGTTAGGGTATCTCGCTCCACCTCAGTAAAAAATAGTAGAAAAGGTGCTAAGATATCCCCCACCGGTTAGGAGGTTCGGAGAGGTTATCGAAAAAGGGAAGGTGAATAACAAGATGTTAAATGGGCATAAAAAGTTAGTAGTGGCGGTTAGATGCTTTTTAAACGACAACTTCAGATAAATTTTAACAAACTCTATATTCCTTTTTACTAACATTATTTTGTTATGGAACGTGATAAACTCATAACCATCTCCTTTATTATACTTCTGGTAGGAATAATTCTTGACGGTATACTATTCATTTTCTTCTCACTATCTCTTGTTTCTCTTATCTTGATTTCATTGCATAGGAGGGATATTTTTAGATTATTCTTTGGAGCCATGTTAATCGGTTTCTCATTCGAAGAATTAGGAATACATACGGGCATACCTTTCGGCCATTACGCTTATAATTTCCCTCCTTACATTTTAGGTGTCCCTATATTCGTAATCCTTGCATGGGGGATAATCAGTTACATATCCTATTTACCGTTAATGGACTTTCCCTTAAAGTATAAGGTCATCTTCTTTTTTCCCTTAATGATGGTTATCATAGACATGTCAGTCGATCCAATAATGGTTACAGCCCATTACTGGACCTGGTATTCCTCGGGATTGGAATGGTACGGAATTCCGGTGACTAACTTCTTAGGGTGGTATATCGTTTCCCTAGTGATCTCGCTAAGCTTCCTGAAAAGCTCTCAGTATACCACGAAAGAATTTCGGTTTATCATAACATACTTTCTCTTCTCTCTAAAGTTTCTGGTTTTCGCTAAGCCCCAGCTGTTTGTGCCTTTACTAGAGGCTACCACTTTAGCCGGTGTTATATCCCTTGTACTATATGTAATAGAGAAAAGAATAGGCGAAAACTTACACTAGTAATTATTGCTCTTAAACACTGTGTCTATCCGTTGTGTAACTTATCCTTAACTTTTAATTATTTCTAATTCCTCCACGGTCACTCCTCCGAAGAAGTTTATTCTAGGGCTATACAGTCTCCTAACAAAGGTATAACACTCTCCTAATAGCGTAAAAATAGTATTAATGCTGTTATAGCTCGTATATCATTATTCCGATTTTTAAGCGATACAAACACATAATAAGCTCCTTTAACGTTTTTCAATATCTAACATACGCGATAAGATCAACGTATTGATAAAAGCTAACTTCGCCTTGGATTATATAATTCAGATAATCCGAAACGTTAAGAAGGAGAGGTCTTACCTAACCTTAGTCAAAAACCTCTTTATCGTGGGTCAATCTATAAACTACTTCGAATTCCCTCTTAGCCTCTTCGTTTTTCCCTAGATGTTCTAACGCTTCCGCCTTCAGCTCATGAGCCTCAAAGTTATTTGGATCCTTTTTTAACACTTGGTCACACTCATCCAACGCTTCTTCGTAAATACCCGTAACTATTAAGAGTTTAGCCTTAGCTAAACGGTACTCTGTCCTACTCGGGTTAAGCCTTATTGCTTTGTTCAATTCGTTAAGTGCGTCGTCACATCTGTGTAACGTCATTAACACTATAGCCTTTTCGTAATGACACTCGTCATTGGAGTCGTTCAAATTACAAGCCTTTTCATACTCTTCCAGAGCCTCCTCATACCACTTTAATTGTGTGTAAATCCTTGCCTTTTCTATATAATAAAATGTGCTCGAAGGGTTGAACGACGAGGCTTTCTCCAGTTCTTCAATAGCTTCCATAAGCCTGTTCTCTTCCTTCAGAATCTCTGCCTTTAAATAATGAATATATTCGTCGTCCTTACCTAGCCTAATTGCCTTCTCTGCCTCAAGTAGTGCGTCTTCATGGTATCCTTCGTCGTTAAGGATTTCTGCTTTTAGGGCGTGATATTCCGGGTTATTATAGTTTAACTTTATAGCCTTCTCCACCTCGTTTAGGGCTTCTTCCTTCCCCATTTTATGAAGACATAAAGCGAATTTGTAGTGAATTTCAGGATCATCAGGAGCTAGCTCCGTTAACTTCTGAGCTTCCTTTACCGCTTCTTCACACAATCCTAACTTAACGTAAATGTCTAAAAGTGATTTTCGGTACTTTACGTTGTTACCATCTAAATTTACGGCTTGCCTCAGGTTTCTCAAAGCTTCGTCAAGGTCTCCAGCTTTCAAGGACGTCATCGCTAGCTTATAAAAGTCCTCAGCCTTCCTTTTGCTTATCCAAAGCACATAATACGATAGGATTCACGAGTTAATAAGGTAAAACCATCTCTTGTCACGACAAGAGAAGCTTGTGTTAAGTTGCCGTTGACAACTTGTTTAAGAGTATTAAATCCTTATTTCTGGTGTTTGTAGTACTAACTATCTCCTAATGGAGAAGGTCTCTACATACTGGGATGTCACCCTTGTAGACGAGGTCTTTACCGTCAAAATGAAAGGTCTTTACCTCGACCTTAACTCCCTTCTTCAATGCTCTTAGAAAAGTTTCAGAAAACTTTTCATCAGTTTCAAAGTTCGGAGAAAAACAAATAGCGTCGCTCCTCATTACCAAGATTAGGATAACGGCATTATGACCTTCCTCCGTTAGCTTTATTAACTCCTCAATGTGTCTTCTACCTCTCTCCGTTGGGGCGTCAGGAAACAATGCAACGCCGTTTTTGACTAAAGTACATCCCTTTACCTCTACAAAAGTATCGTCGTAAGTGAAGTCTAACCTGCTCCCTCCTACCCTAACCTCGCTCTTAACATTAGTAGGGAGGAATTTTCTGGCTACCTCGCTGTGAATACTGGAGTCTGTGATGACCCATTCCTTCCCGCTCCAAGCTGCTGTCACCTGACAGTCTGTCTTCCTATTACCCTTAGCCTCTCTTATAAGGATTCTATTACCCGGGTAAATTAACTCCTTTAACCTACCGGGATCGTGGAGATGACACCTTCTTCCCGAGGCTGTTATCACTGTAAAGCGGTTAGGTCTCTCCTTTACCACTTCCTCCTTTAAAGGTGGAAAAGTGTAAACGATCACTAACGAGTGAATTGTTGTCTCCTTTTAAAGTTTTTATTATATACATCTTCCCGTAGAATTCACGGAGTAAATCATCATGCGTAAGTTTTTAGATAAAAATTTTACAAAACAGTTTTTCGCTCTAGATTAAAAGTATAGGAAGGAAATGTGAGTATAATGAGAAAAGTCAATGAGGACTACTTGGAAAAACTTCTCTTATCGTCTCTTAAGATACCTTGAGGAGAGTCCGGTCTTCAGAGTGGTTAAAGAAAAGTTATCCTTAACTAAGTAAAGAAAAGAAAGCAACGAAATCGCCCAAACTATTCCGGAGAGTTCGATATTGATTCCCCTGATCAGGTAAGAAAGGAAAGAAGTCAAAACGGGAAACCACACGTAATCGTAATTATATTTACTCGTTGAGTACACTATGCACGAAAAGAAGAGGGGGGCCATAACGCCTAAGAAGAAGGAGTGTAGAGTGTCCCCCAGAAACAACGCTATTAGAGGGGTTACGAAGACTGAGAAAAGGGTAACAGAGGCACTCAGATTCATTTTATACCTTGTCCTAACAATCATTAGCAAATATAAAACTCCCACAAAGTAGTATAAAGGTCGAATAATTACCGAAAGTATCAAGAAGAACAAAAGGGGTAATTGGTCTCTACCGAAAACCGGTCTAGTCCTCAAAGTAGCCGTGAAAACACCGATATTTACACCTAACGAGTAGGTGAGTAGAGGGAGTATTAACACCCAAAATTGGGGGTATAAAGACCAAGCTACTACAGACAAGAAGGGAGAGGAAAGGACGAGAAGGTTCACCGGGAATTTACCACCGTAAGTCATTACATCTTTTAGTGCCCACATTTCCGTCACAGTAAGGCTGATTGACGCTAGTACCTGAAAATAGGAGATCGGGATCGACAAAAGAATTAAAGTTAGTATTTGTAGGGCAAAATACTTAGTTGCAGGAAAGAAGAGCCTTTGGATCATGCCGAAAAATAACGAGTAAGCTCCCAAAAGCATGAAATAGGGGTGATCAGAAGGGTTAGCCGTCAGAGAAAAACCTCCTATAGTCCAGTAGATCACGGCGAGGATCATGTAAGGGACGTTTACTCCCCAAGGCTTAATTTCCTTAATATTACCCACAAATAATGGAGTTACGACATGGTAATAAAAGTTTATCGAGAGGACAAGGACGGTAACTATTTCTTTATTTCTCCGCAACTTCTATATATGTCCCTCACAGCCTTTAAGTCTCTTAGCGCTATCATGGGATCCATCACTACTTCACTATCTCTTTCACCGCGTTAATAAAACCCCTCATCTCCTCCTTAACCGCGTTTACTTTCTCGGTCGAGATAACTTGGATGTCACCGTTCTTCCACTCCACGATTAAATCACCGTAAGGTTTGATCCTAACCCTGCTTCTGTAATCCTCTTTAATAGTTCCGTTTTTGCCATATATCTCGAAGTGGGGGAATTCGCACCTCGACTGCGAAGCCCAAGAGTAGACTAAGTTCCCCACAGCCCCGTTCTTAAATTTAAACACGGCAACCGTAGTATCTTCTCCCTCAAGTCCAGAAAATGTTGAATTACACAATGCATTAACACTCGTGTAGTCTCCCCCTAGGTTCAACAACGTGTCTACGAAATGTATACCTCCGTCAATCAGTGCTCCACCTCCCATCAAATCCTTTACTCTCCTCCACCCCTGAGGCGAATTAAACCTCGTGTTCCTCAACAAGATTAGCGAAATACCTCCCATCATTTCCATTAGCTCCTTTGCCTTCCAGACTGACGGATCAAAGTAGTGGTTCTCTAGCACCATGAACTTTACCCCAGTTGTCTTTGCTGTCTCAATTAACCTTATCGCCTCTTCCTCATTCCTGGCGATAGGTTTCTCTAACATAACATGCTTCTTACTCCTCGTAGCTGAGACTCCCATAGGTTCGTGAGCGTCATGACTTACAACTAAGTCTACAATGTCTACATTGGATTTCAGGACTTATTCGTAGCTTGTGAAATAGCCTTCAGCGTCGAACTCCTTGTAACACTCTTTTGCGTACTTCTCAGTCCTGCTGAAAACGTACACTTCAAGTTCACGGTCTCTTCTCAACTCAGATAGAGCGTTTAAGTGGACTCTGCCGAAACCTCTACACCCGACTACGGCTATTTTCATAGATAAGTATTCAACAACGTCTTATTTAGCCTTAGCCGAAAAGGGAGTGAACATATTTAGTTCAATGTTTCAGGATGAGAGCCGTTCCCACAAACATTAATATTAAGGATGTGTAAAATAACGGCTTCCACTTAGTAACGGTTTTAGGAGCCCTCAAACTCAACGTATATTTGCTTATTACTTCAGAAATCCACTTCTTGTTCCCTGCATCGTAAATGTGGATCTTAGGGTATATTTCTTTATAAATATCGAAGACTTCGTATAGAGAGGGTAGGGTAGAGTGATGTAGATGTTCGAGGAAATCCCTGCTTATCTCAAAGTGGGCATCAATAAATCCGTCGGAAAAAATTCTAACATGAAGCTCCCAAATCTTCAGGAGCTTTTTCGACAAGGAGTATTTCTCGCCCTTGTGAAAAGTGAGCCTTAAATCCTTAAACCCGTGATTTCTCAGAACTTCTGTCACATTATCGATGAGATAAGGAGGAACAAAAAGTCTCAAATTACCCTCCTTTTGTACGTATTTCCTCGGCAATACCGACTTTTTTCTATCGTGATACGTTACTTCTGCAGGGAGTGAAGTAATGAGTGTTCCGTGATTTACTTCCACGAGATATTTTTCTCTTTCGGTGTATTAAAATGTTTAATCTGAGAACCCACGTGTTAACTTCGCTTAACTATATTTTATCTAGTATGATCTCGTTAACAACCATATTATAGCGGAATCGTCACTTTAATAGTCTCTAAAGGTCACTAGAAGAGAGATGATTCTACATTCAAATGCAGAACCAGCTGCTCAAGGTCATTAACTCATTTCATATTAACGGAATTGTCGAATGGGGCTGAATCCTTTCTTACGTTAACAGAGATCTTTTTATATTTATTATCAACCAATTTTGTTGAGAGACTACTGAGGCCTAAGGAGGCTTGCCAACTGCTCAGCATTTCATACTCAACTCTCCTACGGTGGATTAGAGAAGGGAAGATAAGGGCGGTAACGACTGAAGGAGGGAAGTATAGGATACCTTACAGCGAGATTAAGAAGTACTTAGAAAGGAGGGAGGAAATAAGAGCAGTAATTTACGCTAGGGTGTCCTCGGCTGACCAGAAAGAGGATTTGGAAAGACAAATAAACTACCTAACAAATTACGCAACGGCAAAAGGTCACAAGGTAGTTGAAGTAGTGAAAGATATTGCAAGCGGGTTAACACACAAAGAAAAGGATTGTTAAGGTTATTCAAACTTGTTGAGGGAAGGAGTGTCGACATCGTATTAATAACATACAAAGACAGACTTACAAGATTTGGATTTGAATACCTTGAGGAGTTCTTCTCGACCATGGGAGTTAAGATTAAATTAGTTTTCGGAATATTTAATTGACAGTAAAAGATGGATGTAAAAGCCAAAAATTATATTGCAATATCTACGTTACTTTATTTCATTACTCAGTATTTAGGTCCTTACTATCCGATTTATTTAATAGATCAAGGTATTTCTTTGTACACACTTTCAACTTTCAGATCAATACAATTAATTAGTAATACTTTTTCAAGATTGCTTATAGGATTTATATCATACAAACATAATAAACTTTTATTAATTAGTTTGGGTATTTTACTTAATGCATTAGGTTTTTCGCTATTACTCATGTATCCTTCTCTATTTTCATTCATTCTAATCGGAACCGGTGACGCATTGATTTCCATATACCTATTTGTATATATAAGTGAAGCTGAAATAAAAGAAAGAGACAAAGCATTCCACTTAAGTAGAGTTTTCAGTTCTATTGCTGGAGTTCTGGCAGGAATGGTTGGATCATTTGTTTCATCGCCATTGACAATAATACTGTCAGCTTCTATTGTGCTGTATTTAACTTCACTAACTCTAACTTTATATTCTAGAAATCAAGAAAAAATAATTAATACTTATAATACCATTAATATATTAAATATTGAAAAATTAAAAGAAAATATATTTTCAATTTTTTCTCGAAATGTTATCTTATATATTTTTATAAATATACTAATTTATTTTTCTTTTAATTATTTTATATATACTTGGCCGATATTTATGAAGAATTTGGGATTTCATGAGAAGGATTTAGGTTTATTTCTCTCTATTATGATTATAATATTAAATTCGGGTACTTTATTCTCTTACAAAATTAATCTAGATACTAAAAATAAATTATATATAGCTTTTTCCATACTCGCAATATCCTTTATCCTTATTGTTAATGGTATTTTCATAGGAGTCTTATTTTTTGAATTTGCATGGGGAATTATATCACCAAATTTGAACTTACTAGCATCAATTATAATTCGAAGTGATTATAGGCTACCCATATTGTCTATTTCATCATTCATATATAATTCAGCTATTTCACTACTACTTTTATTATTGGGCTCCTCTAATAGCCTTATCTTACCTTATTTCATATCCTTTATTTTTTCTTTAGTTTCAATAGTTTGTCTTATTTTTATAAAATAAAAGCTAATATTAATTAGTGCTCACTATAGTACTGTCTTCATTACTGTAATTATACATTACTATTTAGATTTCATAAGTATTTGATATCAATACTCAGATCTTAAGCTTCATGGAGTCACAGAGTATTGTCGTGTTGATATCTCTTTTTAATTTATTATTGTCTGGAATAATAACATTCATACGTTAGCGTTAAGTAAGGTAATAGTTGCTTTTTAATAGGAGCTATGACGTTATTTAGAAACTTTTTGGAATCCTTAGGCTAAAGAGTTATGATTAACTGTTAGTATTTAAAATTTTTATTAATTTTAAAATATTATTCCTTAAAATATCTTCGTTAGATTCAAAACACTGAGCTGCATCCTTTGCGTTTATTAATAAATCATGACCTTTATATTGGGGTGAATCCTTTTTCACGTTGATAGAAATTTTTATCTGTTTATAAAAAATTTTTGTTGATAAATAATGATCTCTCACACTGATGTGGACTATGTCCAAAAGGGTGAGGGAGATTACGGAGATGTGAGCCCCGTGCCGTTGGGCTCGAAGGAGTCCCATGACCCACCTACAGTAAGTAGGTGGTTGAGGGCTAAGTCCCTATACTCGATCATGAATAATCATAAAATGATTGAAATGAAAATGTAGGGACAAACGGGAGCTAAGTTAGTAAGTATTTCTCTGAACTCCCAGCTCCTTTCTCGCTTACTAGAGAATGTGATTGTCGACGTAATTAAGATTTAATTATAGTAGCAATACATTATAACTTTCTATATAAAGACTCAGTTTAGTTAGTTCTTTCTTATTTTCCTCTACCTTACTAAACGTATTGTATTACTGGTTTTCTATTTACTACGAGAAAATTTTTAGCTAGGAGCTCCAAGTATCGTTTAATGAACGGAAAGAAAAGATTCGCTTCGTCTCTTTTACTCGTCCTATTTTTAATACCAATATTCTCACTAGTTCCTACAGCACAGACCCCTAAACACATAGTTATGTACCAACAGTACTTGTCAAGGCTAATGATAACTCGTTCAGGGATAACCTACGATTACTCTTACACTGTATATAACACGACTAATGAACAACAGTCTACAATTTCTTATACCCTTTTCCACTATATTGTGGAGACCGGCAACCTACAAGCCTATACCGGAAATATAGTGGTGACGGTCTCACCGTTCTCCGTTACTATTACCTCCCAAATACCACAATTGGCAAGAGTCCTCTTAATTGAGCCTAACGTAATAAAAGAAGTGGTGTGGGCGGGCTTCCTTAATACTACCGGCACTATCTCTGGTTTAGCCTATTTCAACTCCAGTGCAGAACTAATTCTACAGTTCCTCAACGGTAGCAGTTTTGCCAACGTGACTTTAACGATCTCCCATAAGAACTCGCAATATACTTTGAGCGAGAGTTTACCGTTAGTGAAAGTGACTTTGCAGAAAACAAGTGAAGCTTCGTTCACACTAACTGTGAGTTCGGCCACCCCAGAGAGGTATCAAAAATTCCAGTTTGAGTCTCAGGGAGTACAAGCTGAGGCACCATATAACGTGACAGTAGCATATTATAATGGCACTTATGTTCCCGCGATGATCTGGGAGGGAGAGGGTCAGGGTTCTCTCTCATTACCATCCTTACAAGCTGAAAGAAATGTGGAATTCAGTGCAATAGAATTCTTCGGCATTAACGGTAGCATAGTAGCGTATGTAGAGAACGCGTTCAGCTCAAGCTACTTATCCCATCAGGGTTTCATCTTTAATGTGACGCTAAACCAAGTTGAGTCCCACATAAGGGTAGTAATAAATGAAGGGGTGCCTTATGCCGAGGCAAAGACGATGAGTATGGTTAACATTAACGGTAATATAGCCCTAGTGGGTATAACTAACAACGGAGTGGAAAGTACTGCTAATGTAAACTTCTATCACCCTGTGTACATTGTTTATCCTGCCTCACTGGTTTACGTAAACGTTAGCGACTCAGGAGAGTACGTGATCATATATCCCAACAGCTCTTAC
This sequence comes from Stygiolobus sp. CP850M, assembly GCF_037389425.1. Taxonomy (NCBI): domain Archaea; kingdom Thermoproteati; phylum Thermoproteota; class Thermoprotei; order Sulfolobales; family Sulfolobaceae; genus Stygiolobus; species Stygiolobus sp. CP850M. Next base: position 43,887 of record NZ_JBBHKR010000078.1, on the reverse strand, counting down.
GTATCTGTAAGTGTTGTAACTCCACAATTTGTCGGTGTAAGTAATGTGACGATCGGAGGTAAGTCCTATACAGCCCAAGTAGTCAATGTCAGCGGGAGTGGATACATAATGTTTAACGTTAGTTTGTTACACAACGAGAGTTTTGCAGTGTTCAAGCAGAGTGCAAACGGTATTGTTCAGCTTAATCCTAAAGACTACTTCGTTTATCAGGGTAAAGTAGTGGTCGTAGACGATCCATCTACGACATATTATGTAGTTTACGGTTATACTAACGCAAGTTCGGGCGTAATATCGAGTTATATAATTCCATTTATAATTGTGGGAATTATAGTCGTGTTAGTGGTAGTAGGAGCAGTTCTATTACTGTTGAAGAGGAAATGAAGTAAAGACATTTTCTTAAGTATTCTATAGTTCTATTTGCCATTGTTAGGCATTAATATATTAAAATTTTTAAATCTAGTTTATTCAGCTTATATTTTACCTAGACATAAACGATATTAGGCCTAAAGGTAAAGATTTTTAATTCTAGAAAATAAAACAGAATTTACAAATGATTTATTAAGTAATAATGGTATTTTACAGCCATGAAAGGCCATTATATGTATCCAGACATAAGGGGTAACCTATTATCCTTCACTTCAGATGATGATATATGGGTTCTAGATTTAATCGACAATAGAATAAGATGAAGATTCTTAATCATTAAAATGTTATATTAAATGATATTTGAGGAATTGCAGAAGTGGAAGAAAGTGTTGTAGAAGTCTAAATATGACATCAAGATAGACTTAGAGATAATCAGGGAGGTTGCCAAGAAGGCTAAAAATTAATATAAGATGTACAGTGTGGTAGGTGCTATCTAAAACTCTACTTCCCTTAAACTACCTAAATGTTTACTTACCCTTTACTGCTAACCACGGCTCATCTTCTACGAAGAACTTATCCGTAATTAACGGCTCCCACCACCATCTGTTATTTAAATACCACTTGTAAGTTTTTCTCAGTCCTTCTTTGAAGGGTGTTACTTCATACTTCATCCTTGTTATCATACAATACCTTCTGTCGTGACCAGGTCTATCTGAGACGAATTTTATTCTAACCTCTTTGCCACTCACTTCCTCCAACATCTTCAGTATCTCGAGCACGTTATATCTCTGTCCACCCGGGATGTTATAAGCTTCTCCTTTCCACTCCGCTTTTCTCATCACGTCGAAAACTATCCTAGCAGTGTCCTCTACGAATATCCAGTCCCTTTCAGCTTTGCCATCACCGTACACCGGCACATGCATCCCTAGCAGTGTCCTGATTATAGCCTTAGGTATTAACTTTTCAGGGAACTGCCTAGGACCATAGTTATTAGACGGTCTCACTAAAATCGCGTTAATGCCGTAAGTTCTTACGTAAGCCTTTACGAATAGGTCAGCTGATGCTTTAGAGGCACTATAAGGCGATGATGGCCTTAAAGGTGAGTTCTCATCTCCGCACTCCTCGCCGTAGACTTCGTCTGTTGAAATGTGGATGTATTTAAAACCGAACTTCCTTGAAGCCTCAAGTAGGTTTACGGCACCAAGCACGTTAGTGGTTATGAAATCTTGGGGTTTGTAAATCGATCTATCTACATGAGTCTCAGCTGCGAAATTTATCACCACATCAGGAGAATAGTCTTTAATTATATCGTGTATTTGCTCGCTCCTTACGTCAGCTTGGATAAAATCGTGGTCTGTCTCTTTAAGGTTTTCCTTTCTCCCAGCGTAGGTTAATAGGTCGACTACAAGGGGTCTTATCCCCCTCTTGTTTAACTCCCTCACGAAAGCAGAACCTATGAATCCCGCTCCCCCAACTACGATGATTTTCATAGTATCACCGAAGAGTTCTCGCCTATAATTAATTTTTGCCACCTTCCACCCTTTTCAACAGTAGCGTTATTTCCTATTAAAGAGTCCATTAGTGTCACTCCCCTTATCTTAACGCGGTCAAGGATTACACTGTACTCTATCTCACTGTCTGTTATTTCGCTCTGCTCGCCAACAGAAGTGAAAGGTCCTACATAGGAGTTGACAATTTTCGTGTCCCTTCCTACGTAAGTCGGCCCTCTTACCACAGAGTTCTTTATTACAGCTCCTTTCTCGATTATTACTCTGCCGTCAATTGTAGAGTTCTCTATTACACCTTCAACCTTCCTTTCAGCGTATCTATCTAACAAGAATGCGTTGGCCTCTAAGATATCCCTTGGAGTTCCCGTGTCCTTCCACCAACCCTGAACTATTTCGTAATCCACTTCCCTACCTCTGTCTATTAGTCCTTGTAATGCATCTGTTATCTCAAGTTCGCCTCTCCAGCTTGGTTTTAACGATTCAATAACATCAAAGATCTCCCTCGTGAACCCGTAAACACCTACTAAGGCTAAGTCAGAAATCGGTTCTTTAGGCTTCTCGACTAGTTTTATGATCCTCCCGTCCTTTATCACGGCTACTCCAAACCTGTTAGGGTTATCAACCTTAGCGAGTAGGATTGAAGCCGAGCCTTTAAAAGAGGAGAACTTACTCAGATCGTAAGGAACTACGTTGTCCCCTAAGTAAACTAAGAACCTATCCGACACTACGTCCTTCACTTTATAAACAGCATCAGCTAGTCCTCTAGCTTTACCTTGGTAAACGTAAGTTATCCTCACTCCGAACCTACTACCGTCTCCGTAATAGTCTACAACACGTGTGGGCGTGTTATCACCTAAGATAATTATTACGTCCTTTATCCCAGCGTCTCTGATCTGTTCTAAAACCCACTGTGAAACCGGTTTCCCTGCTACTTTTATCAACTGCTTCGGACCGGTGTGGGTTAACGGTCTAAGTCTTGTCCCTTGTCCTCCGTGTAGAATTACTGCCTCCATTTCATACCACCATACCGTTTAGGTCTAAACTGTAAAAATCAACGGATAAGAACTTCCTAGCCCTCGAGGAGTCTAAAGAGGAGTCGAAGGGTCTCTTAGCTACCCACCCTTTAACCTCATCTACTTCCCTCACTTCTCCTGACAAATTGAACTTTTCTTTAATCTTTAATGCTAACTCATAACGTGATATCCTCTCGCTTGCAACATTTAGTAAACCGGTTTTTCTAAGGGTTAACAACTCTTCTATAGCTGAAGCGAGTTTCCTCGCGGAAATAGGCGAGTAATAACCTTTATATGCGAAGATTGTCTTTCCCTCTTTCAATGTCTTATACACGTAGACTGGAAATCCCTTGTGCCTGAACACTCCAGAAGTCCTTATAACAAGGCTGTCGTCATATGATAAAGCAAAGGTCTCTCCTAATAGCTTAGTGAGTCCATAGTAGTTTATCGGGTTGGGTAAGTCCTCTTCTTTGTAGTTGCCCTTTATTCCGTCAAAAATGTAGTCCGTGCTGATGTGAATAAAGTAAGCATCTATAACCCTACTTGCCCTCACCATGTGCCTTACTGCTTCAGCGTTTATTTTATACGCCTTCTCTCTTTCCGTTTCGCACTTGTCTACGTCAGTCATAGCTGCAGTGTTTATTATAACTTCGGGTCTGGTCTTGATTATAAAATCTTCCAGATGTGTAAAATCGGTTATATCCATCTTATAACCGTCAGGGATTTCTGATGAGTTGTACAACTTGATGACTTGGTGTTTTTTAGAAAGTAATTTATCTATTTCAACGCCTAACTGACCTGAGGCTCCTATTAGTAATACCCGCATTGTACTTATTATTCAATAGAAATTATAAATCTTTTTTCACAACTGATGAAATAGAAAAAATGATCTTGTAGAATAATTAATAAAGTGCTAAATAAAATTGATTATAAGGAAAATTAATTAAACTGTGAAAATGATAGGAGACCCTTATGTATCTTTTTATTTATAATAAATTAACAAGAACACTGGAGAGTTTAAGAGAACACTTCAGCCTTATCAAGAGGAGGACATTGTCTGTCCTTATCACTTATTATAAACTCTTTTATTGCCCAGTCAATATACGAATAGTTAATGCATCTCTCATGTTGAGGTGAATAATCGTTATGAGTAACGAAGTAAACAACTAGAGAGTCCTCGAGCGCCTGAAAACCGTGGGCAAACCCCGGAGGAATCCATAGCATGTAGTGGTTTGACTCGCTTAATTCTGCACTTATATACTTTCCAAAAGTTGAGGAAGACCTTCTGATATCAACTGCGACATCCAATATTTTCCCTTTAGGGACGAACACAATTTTTCCTTGTTCCTTTGGTGTTATCTGATAATGTAAACCCCTCACTACTCCTCTGACTGAGAAGGACATGTTAACTTGGAGGGGTATCGGAATGTTATGTTTACTGAAATCTGTAGACTTAAACACTTCAAGGAAGAACCCTCTTTTGTCAGGAAAGACCTTTGGCTTTATTAAGAGTACTCCTATACCAAGGTCTTCAAAATCAAAAGGCATGATTTGAAATTAACTTTCGTATATATAAAAGGATTTTAATAAAAAGTAGCCTCACATATAACTCGTTTTTTTAAGTCTCTCTTTGCAATTTACGATGCTAACTCCAAACTTAATCAATGATACCGTGTAAAGTCAATAAACCCGTTACGTTCGCCTCAGGTTGAACTCTTAGGCACTGATGTAGCTTTAATGCCTACTCTAATGAGGAAAAGATAACATTTAAAAAGGGGGAAAAGAATTGATGTAACTTCAGCCAAGTCAACGTAGATTAGTAGATACATAAGTAGGATTAGAGAGATTCTAAACTAACGTAGTGTATTTTGATTGAATATACCAGTGTCACTCATTTATAGTTTTGTGGCATCATCAATTAATATATTATCGGTCTAACCTTCATCCTCAAAAAAGGGGCTATACCTCCGTGCTGGTCATCAATATAACCGCTCCTAACTTCTTTAGTCAACGCATCAATAGTGTCGAGCTCTTGTAAAGGGATAGCTATCTCTCTGACCAGTATATCCCCTTTTCCTATCAGCGTTACTCTTCTTGGAAAGATCCTTATACTGTTCTTTACTAACTCACTCCTTTCAACGCCGGTTATAATCAACCCCTCTCTCGTCTCCTCCCTTAACTCCTCTAAACTCCAGTCCCCGTTCTTAACGACTAGGTTGAAGTAATCTGGCTTAGGGATCACCCCTCTGGCGTTACCCGGCTGACCTCTACTTAGTGTTCCTAAATAACTTAATACGTAACCGTCTCCAATGACCTCTTTTCTCCTAGTCCTCACCCCCTCGTCATCAAATGTAGAAAAACCGATGAGCTCCTGGTTCAACGGGTCGTCTATTAAAGTCACACTCTGTGAAAACCTCTCTTCTAGCTTTAACGTAGGTCTGTCAGCCCTCAACATAAATATAACGTGATGGAAAAGATGAAGTGTTACCTCGGGGTCTAAAATACCATAAGTCCGTTCTAAGCTAAACACCCTTGACTGTGCCGTCTCCTTAACCGTGCCCCTTAGGTAGTCTATTACTGTGGGGATATCAGAGGGGTCTCCAGCATAGGAGAACTTAACACCTTTGTATTCCACGATGTTGACGACTTTTTCTTCTACGCATTGGTCAACTGCACGAGTGAGTAACTTAGAAATAGCATAACCTTCCGTAATTCTGATCCCCTCGGCTTTGGAAAACTGATCTACTGCTGGAGACCTATACGAAGTACATGGTTCGTGTTCTGGGACTTTGTCCTCATCTACCTTAGTTAAAGTCCATCCATGCCTCGTGAAATAACGAGTCGCGGTTACTTCTCTGTACTCCTTAAAGTTACCGTGAGGAGTTATGTGATAAATGACCTCCTTCACGGTAAAAGTCTGCACGGTATATTATTTGTGTCGGAAAACTTAAGCTTACCGTGGTGTAATGGTCACTAGAGATTCTCATGACGTTAAATAATGAGAGTTTTTTCGCACCTTAAAATTAAACCTTTTTACCAAATGTGAAGTATTTATGAGAAAAGGTTCATAATTAATACGTGGAGGTAATATACTGTGTTTGAGGAAAATTAAGGGGGATTTATGGGGCCGATAACTTCGCTAAAGAAGCACCGTCTTCTATCAAGGAGAATAATAATGTAGGTTAATTGATCACTTTGTAATGTACACCAAGAAGATGAAGAACTTCATTGAACACTCTAGGGATGTTTTTAAAAAGTTTTCAAGCATCCCTCAAACTGCAAAGATTTTCCCAATAAATGCTATACAGGGTTCAGTATTATAATATAAAACTTATGTAGTTAAGTTGAAATACGTTTCCATACTTTAGCTTACCTTATCACATTAACGGAGATTAGAAATAATTAAAAATGATGAATAATTACATAAAAATATTACAGATATTCACAAAATCTTCACATTTAATTTCTTAAAATGTTTTTCATCAAAAGTGTAAATCTCGTTAATACCGTTATTCATCATTACAACATAAGCCAGAGCATCATTAATGCTAACGTTTTCCTCATCGGCTATTTTAACAGCTTCAGTATAATCTTGTACTGTGACTTGTTTTATGATAATATTCTCATTGCTAATTATGTTTTCAATAACCTTAATTGAGGTTGTGAGGTTAGATAAACTCTCAATTACGTTAGCAATTTAGAGATGTGGACTACAGTAGTTAGAACTTTTTCCTCCCCGTTATCAATTTTTGCCAGTATTTCCTTTGCTTTCTCTTTCATTTTCTTAATCTTTTCATTGACTGAACGTTTTGGTTTAAGTATTGCATAAATGAACACGTTAGAATCTATAAACTTTACGTTTAAGCTCATGCCAATCACTTGGCAATTCTTCAACATCTATACTATCAATAAGTTTTGTTAAGTTTGAAGCACGGGGGTAAAGCTCAATCCTATCGTCTTTTAGAACTAGGATGAACTCATCGGTGTTAAACTTGTCTCTCCATTCTTTTGGTATAACTATCCTTCCTTGGCTGTCAACTCTCTTTATTACCACTTTCTCCATCTTTTACCAAAAGATAATCGAATTACCAATAATTAAGCTTAACTATCTAAATATTTAATCCCCTTCTTTCTAACTCTTCTTTGGCTCTTTTTAGTACATAATCAGCGTTCCCTACACAAAATAATAAGTTTACATAAATCCTTTCTCTCAAGGAGTACATGAACTCGTCAATTTTACCTAGTTTAGTGGAGTTTAATTTCTCTAAAAGCTTCTGTGACCTTATGTTCCTCTCATCAACCCAAACGGTTATTATTTTTAACTTCACGTTATCTAAAGCGTGTGAGAATGGTGCGTAAATTAATCCTTTCCCTCTGAACTCCTTAGATACTGAATAAGCCAATTCGCTAACATGATTTTGTCTAGCAATGCCAAAATATTTGCCTCTTATAACTTGCAATGATCTAACAACCTTATTCCCTTCAAGGGCTAAAAACATGGGATTATCTTACCACTTTATTTTCTTTGCATCTTCTAACTTAACTTCTTGATACAATATTGTGGTATAATTTTCTGGGTTGTCCTTAAGCTCTTGTAAATACTCATAAAATTTCTCAGCTAATTTTGTTTACTTTTGAATAATTATCTATAAACTTGTATATAGATTTATTCAATTATTTGCACCTAGGACACTCTCTTAAGGGGATTAGAGGTAATTAAAGATAGAGAGTAGTTACGTAAAAGATTTACAGTCTTAGGGACAAAACAACGTCAGTTTTTGTACCAGATGTTATATTAATAGCTTTTCCTCTAGCTTCTGGAGATACTGGAGATTCGATTAGACTCATTATCATTCTCCCTAGCATGCTAAATTTCTTACTACTCATCCTAACACCCCTTCTAGCAAACTATTTACTCTTTGGCTTAACTAACTCATGTAATACTCTTATTACAAAAGGTTGAAAAGCCTCGTCCCTTCATGGCTGGAAGGAACCCAACTAAGCAAAACGTAAGAGAATTGCAATAGCTGGGACTATTATTACCGCATAAAGTATGGTGCCGTCAATGAACCCGAATTTAAGTACCGTTAAGTAGTATGTCAGAACCCCTACTAAGTCTAGCCATAAACCGTCGGCAAGACCTACTCCGCCAATTATGCCTGTCCCTGCTTCACCGCCGTAATACCTTGTTATCTTATTAAGCTCTTTTCCCCTAAAATAGTCCGTTACAGTGCTACTTATTACAGTAGGTAAGAAGATTATAGGGATCGTTGACAACGTGAGGGGCGAAATGTAATCACTGTGCTTAAATGCTACAGTTACAATCCGTGTTACAAACCACAAAGCTAGGACTAATATGGGAAAGAATAACGATAAAGAAATAGAAGATACTACTCCTAATGGAGTAACCTCACCCGTGAAGCGATTGACCATGAGTGCTGGCTTCATAGATACCCAGAAGATAAGGAGAGAACTCCCGAAAACAAGTAAGAGAGTAAGAGGAGTTACGTGATATATTGAGTCGCCAGAATAATAAAAGGCTATAATGAATAAAGGTATTAATGAAAGATTTATCATGGTCTGCCTAGTCCCCACAGCTATGAAAGACAGTAAAAGCCCAGCTAGTGCGCCATAAATAAAGGTATTAATAATTATCCCAGTATAAAGGGAGAGTAAAAACAGTGAAGCGAACATTACTGTACCAGCCCATAATTGATGAGTAGGTAAAGACCCAGTAAAAGCCTTATTCTTGATCCTTACTGCGGACATTGTTAGCGATGGCGGGATAGAGTATAATAAAGCAGACGTTACACCGGTAAATATACCTAGATGAAAAGGGAAATAGAGGGAAACACCAAAAAAGTAGTAGTTAAGGAATATAGACCAGAACCAGATGATGTAGTATTTTCCAAGTTCGTTCCCCCTAAAGAGCTTATAAGTCAGTAAGGACAGAACGAAAGAATAGACCACAAGATTTACGATTACGTCTATCACCTCACGATAAGGTAGGTTATGTATATACGGAAATGTTATGTAAAAAGTTGTTGAATAATGTATTGTTAGGAACGAGAGGACAGAGACTATGAAAAGCTTTAATTCATGAGAGTAAAACTTAACAGCCACGTGTTTTTCTTGACTTCTTTTTATTAAGCTTTTTCTTATGTGAAGTCATAATCACCATGAAGTTTTACGTAAATTTAACTTCTTAATTTACGTCTTGTCCTAAAAACACATAATCACTTAAGAGCTAAATCTTTACGCGGTAAGTTTTTATTAGCTCTAATTAAAAAAGAACTGGTGTATCGTGTATTAATGAAGAATAGTTTTATACATGGAACTCTGAATAGATGAGGGAAACCCTAGCCTTTCTAGTGTGGTGAGGAAATAGGCTTAACCAAAACTACGTGATCTCGTAAAAAGGTGTTTCTTCCCTTCTTAAGGAGTAGTCCCAAAACAGTATTTCAAACCTAACACTTGCAGAAAAAGGTTTTAGCAAGTTTTCGTTAAACTCATATGAGTTTAAAGCTTCAAGGATCGCATCAACTCTCCTTTTATAGTCCTCTGAAGCATAAAACTCAGCCCATTTAGAATACAGTTGGTTTGGGGACTCTATAACGAACTTTCCCACTTCATAATAACCCCACATGCAAGGAGACCAAGCTGATAAAAACTCCTTCCAACCTTTAGTGGAGTAATAATACAAGTGACGAGTGTATACATAATTTGCTAAGTTATATCCAGTCCTCATTATTTCCTCGTGAGTTATGTTTAGCTTATCCAAGAGATAGTTGTGTACTTCCATTCCCTTATCCCTCGTTGAAAGTATAGAGGATAGGACTTTAGTAGCCTGGTTAGTAGGCGCAAATGAGGAGGCCCTCATTATACTCTTTAACATTACCTCTACGTACTTAGAATCCTGAATTAAATAATAACGGAAGGACTCTAACGGTAGGGTACCGTCCCTCATTTGCTTGACGAATTCATGTTTAACGTATTTTTCCCATAGCTCTCTTACTTTTTCCCTTAATATCTCAGAAGTTTTCATAATAAGCCTTTACGTTTAAGAGGTATTTATAGTTAATTAAGGTTGTAATTTACAGAGTCCAATTTCCTTAAAAATTATATAATAATTTAGGCTTATACTCTGACTTCCCCCCGCCCTGGAAGGGGCGAGGGTTCCCCTCATCGGTTCGGGTTTACATCTCTCATTTGAGGGGCAGTCGAGAGGGTCAGAGACCCTCTCCTGTTTAAATTCATGATTGCAATAACGTCACGATCATTCTCATAACCGCAATTGCACCTAAACCAACGACGAGAAACCTCAACCATCCTTTTACCACATTTCGGACATGAGACTGAAGAATAACTGGGATTAACGAACTCAACGACCATGCCGTGCTTCTTAGCTTGCCAAGAAATCCAATACTGCAAACGACGGTACTGCATTAAGTACAGTTTATCCCTAAACTCCTTAGGCAATCTATCAACATTCTTGATAAGGTTCTTAAGACTCTCCAACTTGATGACGTTAGCACCAATCATTCTCGCTACTTCAACAACCCACTTACCAACCTTCCTAGCAAAATCCTCCATAATCCTCTTAGCCTTTTGATGGAAAGAACGAACTCTATACAAGATCCTCTTATTCTCCCTCCACATCCTAGGGTACTTCTTTTGTAGATTCTCAGCTAAAGACTTCCAGTGGTGAACCTCATCAAGGCGAGTTGGGATCCTAACATAATGAGTATCATCCTTCCCCACAACTATCTCATTCATATTAACATCAACAGCAATACTTTCCTTTAGCTCAACACTCTCCTCCCTTGGCTTCTCAAAAACCACGTTTAGAAAAGCCTTCCCATCCTTAATTACTAATCTAGCCTCCCTCATCTCCCAACTCAGATAGTCCTTGAGGTTTCTGGGATAGCCTAAGATTGGTAGCTCACCAACACTAGCTATCCTAACAGTCATTGCTTCGAAGTCCACATTATAACTTGCCCTTGGTGTTAGCCACACCGTAGGTTTGTATACTCTTGGAAACCTACCCTTCTTAGGATTATTATACCAACCCTTGTACGTCGCGAGAGCTTCCCTATAGCAATCCTCTGCAACCTTTGATGGTAAATTATACTCTCCCTTTAGCCTTGTGTACAACGCCTCGTGGACTTTCCCTAATACTCTCTTTTGATTAGGATTTGGAACGTTTTCTTTTAACCAAAATAGGGTGAAACGGAGTGCTTTTACGTAGTTGTTTACGAGGACTAGGAGGGAATCAGAGAGAGCGATCTTCATCGAAACTGTAGCTCTGATCGCTTTATTACCCCTCCTAGCCATTAAAAGAAATTTAAGAAAAAGGAGTATTTAAATATAAGGGGGCTATCCTCCCCTTGGCGAGGCCCCCCACCCCCTTAACCCCTTTCTGTGTAAATAAATAATTTCTCAAGTTAGTTTCATTCTCTTCCTAATATAAGCCTTATCTTTCCACCCGTAGAGCGGTCTCACTTTGTTATAAACGTCAATTACATCTTTCTAAAAGTCCTTATACTCAACAGCAGATCAATAAATCATGAATGCATGATATTGTATTCAGAGTTAAGCTATGAGATATTTATACCTAAAATAGAATTTATTATGAATATACTTTCTATGTATTAAATAATAAAGTTTTAAATTTAAAAATGATATTATCCTTAATTAATGGTAGTGTCCAAGGAATATCAGCTTTCTATTATGACAGAGTCTTGTCCATATAATATATTAATAAAAATTATGTAAGATGATAGCCCTAATTAGCCGGAGGGAACATTATCAATGAGTATTGAGTACTCATTGTCATTATGATAAGAGAAGTTATATTATCCTCTTTGTTTTAAATATTTTCTCTTGTTTTTACTAGAGTAACGAGAGTATTAACACTTTAGTTTATTAGCGTTTTTAGTTTAGGAAAATTTTTATGTAAAGTTACACGTTCTAAAGACTACGGTACAACTGGAGACAGTGTTGTCCAATTTTATCAAGTAATATAAATTAAGTGGGTTAGGACTATTTATCTAGAAATCTCATATTTTTAATATATTTATGCTTTTAGTATTTATAAGCTTTTTCTAATACTTTCCACTAGTGATCATAATATCGGATTGTAAAGGTTAGAGTATTGTTTGTAAATAATTTATATAGGTTGTATTGAAGTAATTGTAAAATATCTTTTCGTTATCGAGACGGGGGGATATAGTTATACAATACTTTCTGGAGGAGATTAACGAGCTTAATCTTATGACGTATTACACAGTCTGAAGTAATACTTAATATATTATAAAAATGTAAAAATTGAAGTAAACATAAAATTTGTAGAGTGGAAGCTTGTAATTCCATACCTTAAATATTAATTAACTAGTTAGACCGGGATTACTTATTGGAAAAACTAATGAGATTTTATTTCAATTCCTACTTTTTTAATAGGGAACTTATCAGAGATGCCAGTTTTTTCGTTCCTTTTTAACCTTCCAATATTATATTTTGTACTACTACTTCTCTTATCTGATTAAGGTTATATTGTAATGCCAATGAAACTTCTGTTAAGTTCAACATACTTGGTGAGGGTCGTTGTTAACATCATTAATACTATACTAACAATTCCTTGCCATCTCGATATCTTCTAGAACTTTTGTAAATTCATTATTCTAAAGATGATGGTTGACATGTAGAGGATAATCCCTACTCTTCTTAAAAATAAGAAAAAGTAACTTTAAAACCTATCTTATCTCAGTCTCTATTTGTATTAATTTCTTTTACTAAAATCCCCCAAACTACAGGACTCCGGATATAATATTCCGTCATGGGTGATTTTCACGTGCTGGCTTACTCTCCGCAATATGTGGTTAAGCTTTAATCGTTTATGAATGCATATATACTATGAATTCATAGTATATTTTAGTAATGAAAATCCAAGTTAAAGGAGATTACATTTACGTGACAATGTGGGACAAATTAAGTAAAAGACCAAAGAGGTATTACCTAGGAAGAAAAGAGGGGTTAAAGAAATGGGAAGAGCTGTTTACGATTGCGAGAGAATATAAGGTTAGCGACGACGAGGTAAGGGATTACTTAAACTATTACTTAGATAGGGAAACGAATATGACCAAGGTCGAGTACGTCTTACTTTCATTAAGCTTGGGTGTTGAATTTTGGAGATCGAATGGAAATACAAAAACGCTTTCAGAAAAGCGGTGAGACTAATAGAGAGGTTCTACCCGGATTACGCACTTATAGGTAGGTTTGCAAGGAACTTTTATGCACCACCTGAGACGACCTTGGATATAGACTTCTTGGTAGATTTAGATGATTATGAGAGGTTAGCGGAATTGATCGAGTATATATCTTCACAATACAAAATAACTCCCAATGACGTAGGACATTGGCAATACGTAATGATTATCGACGATATAAAGGTTGACTTAGTTAAACCTCCAGGGTATAACATAACCAAAGAGTTCCTCTCTAAGAGGAGGCAGGCCGTAATCAAAGGTGTTGGAAGGATTTACATAACTTCACCAGAAGATTTAGCAGTACTTTACGTAATATCTTCTAAACAGAGGGGGGTGAAAGACGTCCTAAAAGCTAAGGACGTCATAAAGTATTCCAAAGCTCGTAATGACTTTAACGAAGAGTATTTTCTTAAAAAATGTAGAGAAAATGGGGTAGAACATTTGTGTTTAGCTTTACTCTCTAACACGTGAAAAAGATGTATGCTTAGTCAATGGGTAAACAATGTATTCCCTTGACACTAAATTTAATAAAGAGAGCCAGCAATAAAGAAGCCCTTTTCTCGATACGTAGGATACTAATCCCTCAGGTACTTTAAAATGTAAAGGAGTTTGGTTCTCTGCACATCTCGACTGCTCACCAAATGTAGTCCGAGCCGATGGCGAGAATGATGAGCCACTTTGGAAGGGAACCCTTCTATGGCGGGAAGAAAGTCAGATCAGCCGGTTGACTATTAGTCATTATGGAGGCCAAACTCTTGTACACTCTATTATTGGGACAAGTGACATTAAATCGAATAACCACCTTTGTAGAAACTATCTATTTCTTTTCTCCTCATATAATTTCTTAGCATAGTCCAATACTTCTTCAGCCATCTTTAACGCTTGTTGTGAATCATATTCAGAATACAGTAACTCCGGTGGAGTGTTAGATTCCTCATCACCGTACATGGAAAGCTCTCTTTCTTTCCTTAAAGACCTAGAATACGAAACGAAAAGATCTATTTTCTCTTTAAACCACTGGGGAAATTTATCAGCATTGTTTTTCAATATAGGACCTACATCGTAAAATTTAGGAGGTTCTATGTTAACAAGCCTAAGGCAGGCTTTAAGTGATAACTCTACAGCCTCTTGACACAATCTCACTATAATATTATACTTCTTCCTTTCATTCTCTACCCTAGCCAAGTTTATTCTTTCTTCAGCTTGTGAAATATAAGAATATGCGAATTGGTCAAAGTTCAACCGTTTCACCAAATCTTGAGTCCTTCTTAAGCACCCAATACCACTTCTTACCCATCCTGACCCTTTCAGCACCTAATTCCTTTAGCCTATCCCTTAACTTCTGCAATATTCTTGTGAAGAAGCAATTTCTGTCGTAGAGTATTACGGCATCTTAAACCATATCTAAATAAAGTGGAGAGAATTTTTCAGCCTCTTCCGGTGTTTTTAGCACGGGTGAAAGCGATATGTAATACCCCATCTTCCAGTGCTCGTCTAAGTTCAGCTTATCCTCTACTTTGGTCTCAAATAGTCTTATCCTCTTAAGCATGCTGTCTTTAGGAAGGTTTTTCATAATTATTAGCAAGTCAACATCACTATCGTTTCTATTGTCACCCCTAGCAACACTTCCGTAAACTACGACTGAAATTAAGTCGTCTTTGAACTCCTCCTTCATTATTTTAAGCATGTTATTGAGTAAAGTAGCGTAAGGTTCCTTTATCACGTAATATTATAATCCTAAAGGTGTAATAAACGTTACGAATGGGTTTGACTGTGAGTGAAGGCGTGATGTGTCATCACGTGATTTCTTTCCCGTTCACAAACTTCAGTTATTCCCGTGTATGGCTCATTATCTTTAGCAATATGACTCAAAAGCTAGAGTAGAACTCGTCCTAATTTAACTCGTCCTAATTTAGGAGGTGAACCTTATTACCTGCTTATGAAATCCTCTGCTGTAACGCTACCTCGGAATTTCATGAACAACACTGCTAAGATTAGCACGATAGACGAGTTAAAGCCTATGATAAGTAATGTCGTAATTTGTGAGTAGGATACGAACATAGCGTTTATTATTTCAAAAAGTACTAACTCTGCGACACTTACTAGAGAAGCTATAGCTAACGACGGTGGTACGCTTCTTCCGAAAGACGTGGAGGGCTTTGACAGTGACGGGAATTTCAAACTGAGTATTATTACTAACAGTAATGTAAGCAAGATTATCACGAGTCCGCCTATGTAGAACAGTATTAAGAACTGAATTGAACTGAGAAGAACGGGGATAAATAGGAGGATTAAGACCGTCGTTACCCCGTAATAAATCATGTAATAGAACAAGGTGAATATTAGTGAAGCTTTCATAATTATTGAAAATACCCTTTTCGGTCCTCCCAGGTAACTCAGAAATATTTCGATTTCGCTGTTCATCCTAAGATTATAAAGAAAATAGTAAGGAATAGAAGAGGATAAAATTAAAGTAAATAGCGAAGGGAGGAATATGATAATTGGTATTAACGTGAGTACTACAACAGCCTTAGACGGGGGTAAAAAGATTCCGTAAGTTTCGTATAATATCCTCGAGTATAGTGCCGAGTTACTAGGGATGTTGAGGTCGTTAGAAGGGAGGAGTAAGAGCGAAAAGACGAAAATTAAAACTACAACTCCAGTAACTAGAGTCATCACGTTGTAAAAATTTCTTTCATAATTTTCCAAGTAAGCTCTCTTAATGAACACCTTAAGAACGGGGTCAATTGATAACTTCATCGACACTTCATGTAATAGTAGGTTATCTCATATTTGTATTTAGTTCTTGATGTTTCTAGCCTGGACTTCATCGTGAGTAAATAACACGCCTGCGTAAGCTACTTTATTTCGTTTATAGTCTACTTTTAGCTAGTATTTGAGGTCTTTCGGAATGAGTGAACTAGATGGGGGCACGTTATGTATTTCACTAGTTATCTCACTTAGACTCTCTCTCGATACTACCGACACTCTCGAGCCATTTCTCCTCATTGCATTTATCATACGCCCACAACAGACCGTAACTTTACCGTCGTAATTTAAAAGTCTTCTTCTTTCACCCTCGTTCGTAGATTTTCTCCTTCATCTTTTCCATCTTCACGACTCTCGGCCGCTAACGGTTAGTTATTCATTTTAACTTACAAGTCCGTAATCGTCTTTAAAGGAACGTTTAAATAACTAAAATAAAGTTATTGAGCATGTGAAAGTGAGTGTCATAGATGCCGAGATCGGCTACCGTGGAAGGACAATAGTTACAGTAAGTTCCTTAACGTTGAACGAGAACGAGGTCGTCGCATTAGTGGGACCGAACGGTGCTGGGAAAACCACACTTTTAAGAGGTTTAGCCGGAGTTTTGAGACCGATTAAGGGTAGGGTAGAGGTTGACGGAATAGACCTCTACTCCAAAGAAGGGGAGAAGGTGAGGACACTTATAGGCTATATGCCTGCTGAATATTCACCGCCAACCACTCTCACGGTAGGGGAGTTCATCAAATTCTGGTCTGAAATCTACGGTGAGTCCTCTCAGCCTATCGACATTCCTCTTTCTGCCCAAATGAAGATCGAGAAGTTGAGTAGCGGACAGAAGAAACTCCTAAGCCTTTACAGAGTGTTTCTCCAAAACCCGAAAATTCTGATACTAGACGAACCTACAGCGAATTTGGACGTAAACTTCAGGTTGATGTTATACGATAAGATAAATTTGATTAAAGAGGGTAGGATAATAATATATTCTACACACGACATCTCTGATCTACCGATTTTCGCTACAAGGATAATTTTCATTAAGGACGGCAGAATCATAATGGACAACAAACTAGAGGAACTGAGAAAGAACTTGGTGTATATTAAAGGTAACATTAAGAGCTTTCCTCAAGAAGTGAAAATTATCAGGGCGTACGGTGGTGGTAAGTTTTTGGTCAAGTACGACGGGAAAATTAGTGAAATTGTTAAGGAAATGGTAAACTCCGGTAGTGAAATAGAAGAGGTCAGTGAGGTAAACATGTACGAGTTATATAGGATGATAATGGAAGAGAGGGTCTAAATAGTGACCTTGAGCTCACTAAAGGGATTGCCCACTGTTCAGTTATTCTCGGGTACTCAACTTGATTGTGTATTTACGCTTTTTGGAAAAACGCTGTACTAATTGTTAACGAGTGTCTTGTTCGCCGTCGTCAAAAGTTTACGATAAACCGTGAATTTTATGTCATTTGATATTATTTAACATTCCTAGCTCTTCTCATGAGAGTTTATAAATTTTGTAGTTACATACTATCATGTAGAAGAGAGCCCTACAGTGAACTCGATGAGCAATGTGAGGGGGAGGATGAGTTCGATGAGGCTCCCTATGTCCTTGAAGGGAGTGGTTTAACTACCGCTTCCGTAGACGGCACGGGGAGTGAAATAAGGGGAATGAGGACGAGAGGTCGAATACAAATTCATGAAACCTCAATGAAAGTCTGACCCCCCTTTAGACCTGACGTACACACTCTAACTAGTTCACCGCAAATGTGTTTACCCGTGGCGTAACTTTTCCTTACTTTTAATTCCACCAAGGGCACCCCTCTTAAGGGATCATACACAGTCACCCATTGGGGCTGGTCGAGAGAAACACCACTACTCTCCCGTCCACACTTTTATCACTCCCATCCTCATGAGCAGTGACCGTCATCAGTTAGGGGGATCATCAATAAAAACCACTTCGGTAATACTATATAAAAACAACTTGTAAAAACGATATTTAGGAGTAATTAAAAATAACGAGTAGTTACGTAGAAGCATCACAGTCTCTGCGTATCTCCTCAATTTCAGCCTGATTAACTGTCATATGTGATTAGTTAGGAGGAATTTATACTTTTAGGAGTTCCTTCTTAGCCTTATCAACCATTTCTTCAACGTCTGTAATATAACGTTTTACGGTATCTATATCTAATTTACCTTCATGAAATCCCCAAACGTGAAGAATATAAGCTGAAGACCAACCCTTTCTACTCCATTCCGTTAACGAAGCTACAGACGATAAATAATAAGTAAACCACCTGCCTTCCTTAGTTGCTAACTGGTATTCTTTAGTATTAAGCTTCTCACCTAGTGCCTTTATTACCTCTTCTGCAGACTTATATGCCTTCTCCGAGGCTTGAGTTATATCTCCGTTTTCAAGATATTTCTTTGCTTCATTAATGTATTTTTCGGCGATTTCAATTCTCAACTTTATTGAAATTGACGGATCTTCGCTTTTATTCCTAATAGCGTTTATTATAATATCCTCAACATCAATTCCTTCTTCCTCAGCCTTTTTAATTAACTCCTCCACGAATGAAATTTAGATGTTCTGAAATTAAAGTATTTTCAGACCTTTGTACTCTTTAGAAACTGCGAGAAGATTTTATTGACTAATAACTCTTATTAAACTCTTCTAACCTCAAAAAAATACTCATGGATGCTTCATTAATTAAGTTACTTTCTAAGGAAAGTAAAATGAAACAGGAAGAGATTGAGGAAAGATTATCATCAGCATCAAAAGCAATCCAATATGTCATTTCCTTTAATTCCGAGGAAAAATATACCGAAAGCGTAACCTCATCTGGAAACTATAAATTCATTAGATTAAAACTGTTTAACAGGCTGTCCTTTAAAAAGGTCTTTCTATCAGCTTCTTCGAAAATATTGGAAAGTCAAGTTAAAATGAACGCTGAAGGGAAAGGTGAAGTTAAGATCAAGGATTTGGGAAATTTTCAGAATGAAATAGAAATAACTTTTAACGGTAAGGGAAAAGAGATGGAAGTCTATGAACTGGAATTCAAAGTAGTTTTCACTAACGAGTTACTGAAAGATATTAAGGAAATACCTTGAAATTCAGGAGAAGGTTTGCGGTACTAAAAGGCTATTTTCAATTAATTTTAACGCTATGCTATCCCCTATCCTTAGATATCATCACTCTTTATCCTTTCCAAGGTTGAAAGAGGCAATGGCAATTGAGGCGAAATACCTTAACAAGAAAGGTTTCCCTAAAAATTTTAGGTCCTGGACTTCTTAAAGGTGAATAGGAGACTTACAGAATTTTTATAGATTTTCCAGACTTCGGCTACATAGGAATTATTTATGAAATCGAATAATACAAGGATCTTATTTCTTCAACTTCGACTTTATATTATGGATTGTTGCTTTAACTACATATATTTAAACATTAGAATTATAGATAAAAACTTCTAAGCTCGAAATGATATGACTTGAATGAAAAGATAAACAGCAAGTAGCGTTACTCTCTCATGCAAGTTAGCTTACAGGATTATTTTACGGAGTTTTTCTCCATTCTCTCTAAATCAGACGTAACTATGCTATATAAAACGTCTAGCTTTTCATCCCACTCCTCTTTAAACCACTCCTTCTTTATATTGTCTAAAATGCCTCTCGCTAGCGTAATTATATCGTGCAATACTTCTTCCTTATTTTTATATTTAGAAAAATCTGGATCAAAACCATTATATTGATAATCGTGAAGGAGAAAAGCTAAATTAGTTATATTCTCAACGTCCCGATAGCCTAACTTTGCCAGGTCAATGGAAATGCCTTTTAATGCATGAGTAGGTGCAGTATAACCTCTTTTTGCATACCACTCGTCTTTAGCCGATAGTTTATCTAAGTTTTTAGTTACTAAAGCTGATAACAAAGCTTTAACTGCATTAAATATTTTCCCAGCAGAATTCCTAGTCCTTCCCGCAAGCCACATGTTTATTCCTACGTCAATATCATCTAACGTTTCTAAAATCCTAGCTCTTATGTAAGCTTTTCTATCGATCTTAGGCGAAGATAACTTCTCTTCCATAATTTAATTTACTCCGTATAACTTAAAAAAGCCATATTTTATGATTTTCTCTAACTAGGAATTTCTACACTAAATCGAAGTTATTTTATCCCTATAAAAAGTATTTTAAGTTGTTTCGAACATATACTTGATTAAACGCAACAACTTAACTTTTCCGCATCCTTATAAAACGCTAAAGCAACTATCCTTAACGATTCTGCCACTGTAGGAAACACGTGAACTGTATCTATAATATCATCTATCGTCATCCTATGCTTTATTGCCAATGCTGCTTCGCCTATGAATTCTGCACCGTTCTCGGCCATTACATGAACTCCCATTATCCTCTTTGAGCCTCTCCACTACCATCTTTATTAGACCCTTCTCTGCATCAATTATTTGAGCCTTTACAATGTCCTTCATCTTTACAGTTCTACTATCAAAATCCCTATCAAAGGAATTAAGCCCCACTCTTGTCAAATTTGGACGAGTAAATATCACTTGAGGAACATTAAGGAAGTCAATCTTCTTATGCTCTCCCTTAATTGCATTCCTCACTGCTATAGTTCCCTCATAACCAGCTAAGGCTTCCAACATCTTATCTTCTATTACGTCACCTGCAGCATAAATGTTAGGGTTAGTAGTCTGAAGCTCGTCATTCACTTTTATTCCTCCCTTCTCGTTTAGTTCTACTCCGGCTGAGGATAAATTCAAATCGACGTTAGGTTTCCTTCCGGCAGCTATGAGGATCTAATCAGCTTCTATGTCTCCCATGTTCGTAATTACAAGCTTGTCACTTTCTCCCCTCTTTACCTTCTTAACCTTAACGTCTGTGATTACGTAAATTCCTTCCTCTTCTAACACTCTCTGTATCTCGAGAGATCTCCAGCTCCCAATCTGGGATAAGAGTTTTACTCCTCTGAAGGATCGCCACTTTAACGCCGAAATTTCTGTACATTTGAGAAAACTCCAATGCCTCAGCCCTACCGCCTATAATTACTAAAGAGGAGATTTTCCCATCAGGGTTTAGAGCCTCAACGTTAGTCCAGTACTCCAAGTCTTTTAATCCCGGAATTTCTGGGATAAAAGGAGAGACCCGGTAGCTATAATGAATTTCTTACCTTCTATTACTTTATCTCCAACTTTTACCTCATGAGGAGAAATAAAGTGAGCCTTACCTTCTATTAATTCCACGTCATAATAAATGAGGACGTCCTCGTATTTCTCTTTTCTAGCCTTCCTTACGAACTGTCTTGTGTCCTCAAAAGATGAGAAAAAATCTCCTCCCTTTTCTCCCAAATGGAGTAATCTCTTTGAAGGAACACAACCTACGTTTACGCAAGTACCTCCAATAGGGCCATAACCTATTAAAACCGACTTAATTCCCAGTTCACTTACCTTAATAAGCGAAGCGAAACCTGCCGCTCCGTAGCCTATTATTACTGGGTCTTTCGTTTTGACCTGGCCTCAAATTTGTCGGCACAGTGGGAACAGCAGAAGTAGTGCTTTTCTCCATTTATCACTCTAACGTAAATATTATCCTCACTTAGAGGTGCACCACATTGTTCGCATTTCAATTCGTTTTGTTTTATCTTATTTTCATTTTTACTCAAACTTTCTTTACTCTCTTTTCTTGAAAAAGTTTTCTCATATGAACATATGTTCATATATACTTAATAACTAGTAGGAAGAAAAGAGATAGTAATGATAAACAATAACGAAAGAAGAGATAAATAAAAAGATTTTTTATTTTATATTTTTTTGTAACTACTAGATACGTAGAGAAACATTTAATTGCCATATGAGAGAAATTTTAACACTCTGGTGATCAAGGTTGATAGACTTAGTAGATAGAGTGACATTGGTATTAACTTATCAATGCAATTTAGACTGCCCATATTGTCAACTTCATAATCTAAGATATATTTCAGATTTATTAACATCTCAAGAATGGTCCTCTTTAATCGAAAATCTTTCAGAAGTTCTTAATAGGAGCACTCCTTTTTTTATTAGTGGCGGAGAACCAACCTTAAATTTCAAACTTTTAAGTCATATACTTACTTCACTTTCAAAACATGATAGAATATCAATATTGATATCGAATGCTACTTTATTGAATATGAGTAAAATCAATATACTCGGCGAAAACGGATTATATGGGTTACTGGCTACTTTTCATTTATATTATATGCCTAATCATGCAATGATTGAAAAAAGATTCCGTAACACCTTAAGTTTACTATCATATTATAAGAAATTAACTTCGGGAATATCTGCAATCTCTGTAAATATTAACACAAAAAAAGACTTTATTATTTTCGATATTATAGATAAATTAGGAAAGGAAGGTTATTTTAAGAATATTGATCTTTTAGAGATAGCTATTTTAAATGAGAATTTAGATAGAGATCCCTTATTGAACACACTTATTCTACATCTAGAGGATTATACTGATGTCCAAATTATTCATTACGGAAGAGAAGGCAATGATATAACTGAGATTGTTATTACACCTGATGGATTTGTAATACCATTTGAAACAGTTTATCCTAAGCTATTAAAAGATCCTAGTAGAGTGAAATATTTCTACAATGTAAGAAAAGATGATATACGTAAAGCCTTTAACAAGGAATATTTAGACACGATTAAGAGAATCGCGATGAAGTGGGAAGATTAATGAGGGATCTGACTTCATACTTAGTCTATCTAGATACACTACTCACTATGATAGGTGCCTTTGCCGTATATTCAACGAACTTTATTGCTTATACAAATGCAACTCCAATCCTCGGCACAATCTACGGAATTATAATAGTTACACGGGGGCTTTTCCCACTATTTCTCCATAATGAAAGGCTCTTCAGAACATTACCGTTCATTCACTTACTGGCCTTATTCTTAATGGTCACTCTGGCCTTAATCTTCGACAACATTACGGTTTACCTCATTGGGATATTGGTTTCTTCCCTATTGGGTGTGTACACAGGGAGTTACGTATATAGTTTGGAAGTTACATGGTCTAAGCGCTTATCAGATCCCTCAAAGTTTTTCTCACTAATTTCTGGTTCAGAGGGCCTAGCATTCTTCCTGGCCCCTATTGTTACATATTTGACTCAGAATAAACTAGTTTTCTTGATAATACTCTCTATCCTTACAAGCTTAGGATTCTTTTTTTTATTGTACTTTGCTTACCTCGATAGGACAGAAATTAAGCCGAAGTTCTTCACTGGAGAACTATCATTAATCAAGAGAGCTAAGGCCCTTGCGACACTGGCAGCCTTCAACTGGTTCTTTCTATACCTCTGGATGGGAATGGTCTTTGAGCTTGGCGTTATGATGGGTATGCCCAGCTCTCTGATACTAATAGGCGTTGAGTTAGAGACTGCAATTTACATGATTATCCAGTTTGTCATTAGTAAGAGGGGGATTAAACGTCTTGCAAAAATAAGAGTTGTCTCTGGCTTATTGGCAATTTACGCTTTAATAGTTTTTACTTTTATTTTACTTTCCTCCATGAATGTCAGTGTAGTCACGTTCTTTATATTGCTCATTGCCATAGCGGTTTCGAGTAGTCCGTTAGAGTCTCTCATAAGCACGTTAGTCTCCTCTACTGAGTCTACTGAGATCTCCACGGCAATAGTAAGCTTTAACTACATTGGGGGCGGAATAGGTTATATTCTAGCGTCATTATTACTCAAGTTTCTAGGATAACCCAGAATTGGGAGTTTACCAACACTTATAATTCTAACATTCATTCTCTCGAAGTCAACATTATAACTAGCTTTAGGTGTTAACCATACTGTAGGTTTGTATATTCTTGGAAAACGTCCTTTTCTCGGATTATTATACCAACCCTTGTACGCCGCGAGAGCATCCCTATAGCAATCCTCAGCAACCTTTGATGGTAGATTATACTCATCCCTTAACCTCTCGGACAACTCTTCGTGGACTTTCGAAAGCACTCCCTTCTCTTCCGGGTTCAGGACATTTTCCTTCAACCAAAAGAGGGTGAAACGGAGTGCCTTAACGTAGTTATTAACGAGGACTAGGAGGGGGTCAGAGACTGCGATCTTCATTGAAACTGTAGCTCTGATCGCCTTATTCCCCCTCCTAGCCATTAATGAAATTTTGACAAAGGAGTATTTAAACACGGGGCTATCCATCCCAGCTAGCGAAGCTTTTCGCCCCCTTGACCCCTTTCTATGTAAAGCTCGGGACAAGGCTTTAATTTTATGACTCATATTTTCTCCGATGCTCGACACTGGTGAGTTCGACCGGTGGTTTAAGTCTGGAAAACTTACCTTAGAGAGTGCCAGACATGACCTTGCAGGGGGGTTTTATAACTGGGCCTGCTTCAAGGCACAGCAATCCGCCGAGCTCGTTGTCAAGGCCTACTTTTACGGTATAGGGCAGCCCAAGACGGGTCATACGGTGTCCTACTTACTGTCCTTACTTAACGCTCCTGGGGACTTGATTGACAAGGCTAAATACCTGGACAAGCTATACATCCCCACTAGGTACCCGGACGCGTGGCAAAGTGAGACCCCTCAGTACTATTACACTAAGGGTGAGGCTGAAGAAGCGATTAAATACGCGGAGGAGATAATAAGTTACATAGAGGGACTTTGGAGGACATTATTGCAGAGAGAGAAAGAAAGAGGAGGGAAGTAATAGAAAAGGCTAGAGCTTACGTTAACTCCTTAAAAGGGAGATATTCGGCTTTTCTGATCGGGTCTTATGCTAGGGGGGACTTCAACGTGTGGAGTGATATTGACGTCCTCTTAATAGGGGACTTCAGGGGTGACCCTTTAGAAAGGCTGTTAGGATTAGACTTCCCCCCGAACTTCGAGGTAATACCGTTAACAGAGGAGGAGTTTCATAAAGCACTGGAGAAGAACAACCCTATTACGTGGGACGTTAGGAGTAACGGTGTCGTCCTGAGGGACGACCTCGGACTATGTGAGAAATACAATATAAGCTGTTTCCGCGATGTAAGTTAAACCCACACACAAGTGGAAGATGTTTGCCGAGGACGCCTCATAGTCGAAACGGGGCACGTTGATATGTAGGTTTTGTCCCGTCTGTAACGGTGGCGTCTTGAATAGATTAGTCACTATACTGTGTCTTGGACTACAGCGTTTACTAAAGGTTGAAAGCTTTGCCTTGACGGTAGACTCGGTCTAATCGGTAAAATAGGATAATTAGGGCAATATTGAGTTATTTGAAAATTCTCTAGCTATAGATTTATTCTAAGAAGGTGATTCCAAGACTACCGTTCCACGGTGAAGGAAAAGTCACTTTGGCAAAATAACGACCTCAGTGGACTTGTAATACGGGATCCTAGTCTCCGGGTCTAACAAATCACAGACCACGTAGTTGACTAAGTCACTGGAGTTGATCATAAACGCGTATCCCCTCTTCAAACTCGCATCACTCTTAGCCTTAACAGTCACCTCACCACACTCGCTCTTTAAAATAACCTCTTGCCCTTCCTTAATTCCCATCTCCTTCATGTCTTCCGCGTTCAAGTACACTACATCCTCCTCACCGTTCATGAAAGTCGTTAACGTATCTGTGTTATACTTAGTAACTATCCTACCCGTGATGAGGATGATACCTTTTCTGTTAATTTGCCTATACTCAACCGGTATGAAATGAGCAAAACCATCGGAAGTATAGAACTTGTTTTCATAAAGTACAGCCTCACCGTTAGGATACCTGCTGTTTTTAGAGTGGTCCATAACGTCCTCAAGTTTCAGTGAGGAATACAACTTCACGACTTTTTTCATCTCTTCGAATACGACCTTAGGGTCTTTACTTGCTTTAAGTCCCAACCTCTCGGACAGTTCAGCCAAGACCCATAAAGACTGTTTAGCTTCACCGGGAGGGTCAACTGTCTTATACCTCCACTTGACCAACCTGTCCAACGAGACTACGGAACCCTCACTCTCCGCCCACATCGCGATCGGCAAAACATAATGGGCTAGTTTCGCAGTGTCTGTCATATAAGAGTCTAAAACTACGACCAGATCCATCTCCTTAAGCCTCTTGATTACCTTGCTCTTATTCGGCAAGCTGTGGGCGACGTTATAGTTGACTAAAATTACTGCCCTGATGTCGTTTTCGGTAAGTAGAGCGTCCGTCACGGTCAAACCCTTTTCTAAAGGTATTTCAAAACCCCACAGTTCTCCCAGTTTCCTAGCGTTTTCCTCGTTTAAAGGTCCGTTGGGTAAAATCCACGGTTTCAGTAAGTCACCCGAACCTTGTACGTTGGATTGTCCCCTATATACTATGGGACCTGCCCCTTTAATCCCTACGTTACCCGTCAATAACATCAAGTTTAAGAAAGCCCTTACGGCGTTAACCCCTCCTCCTTCGCTAAGACCTAAACCCCATGAGAAGATCGTCGGCTTCGTAGTTATCATCTCAGCGAACTTGATAATAAGCTCCTTGGGGACTCCCGTTACCTTCTCAGCCTCTTCTAACGTGTAGCGTGACACGTTCCTCACGTATTCTTCAAAACCTTTAGCTCTACTCTTCACGAACTTTTCGTCGTAAAGACCGTTCTGTATTAAGTAGTTTCCGACAGCGTTATACAAGTAGACGTCAGTACCCTGGTTCACCGGGATGTATAAGTCGGCGAGTTTAGCCGTCTTCGTAAACCTCGGGTCGATTACTATTATTTTCGTCCCGTGCTTCTTAGCCTCCATTAAGTACTCTGTCAACACCGGGTGGCTCTCGGTTATCTGCTCGCCCGCGATAACCAATACTTTTGCGTTAGGTATTTCCTCTACTGAAGTACCTGAAGCCCCGATTCCTACGACCTCCTTTAACGCTGTAGCTGAGGGCTCGTGGCAAATCCTAGCACACGAGTCTACATTATTACTCCCTAAAAACCTTGTTAACTTTGACATCAAGTAGACCTCCTCTAATGTGTTCTGACAACCTCCGTAAATAGCGATAGCTTTTCCTCCGTATTTCTCCTTGACCTCTTTTATCCTCTCGGCTATTTCGCTTAAAGCCTCGTCCCACCCGACCTCTACAAACGAGTCTCCGACCCTCTTTAAGGGCCTCGTTAACCTGCCGGGTAAGTATAAAGTCTTGTGGGCTGTAGCCCCTTTACCGCAAATTTTCCCTTTTGAGACTATGTGATCTTTTTCTGGGATAACCCTAACTACTTTCCCGTTCTCGACGTCCAGTAATAAGCCACAACCAACTCCACAAAAAGGACAAATTGTAGGTGTTATCATAAAATGTATTTAACGTCTGAGTTATTAAATACATGTTACGAAACCCTCAATAAAATGTATTATCGGTGTGAATAACCATATTTCCTTATAAAATTTTAACTTTAATAATTAATTTGTGAAAACATAGTAATTCTAAACATGTAGTTCATATCATCTGTCGGAACTGCAGATCTTTCGTATGCTAGTCTGTCATACAGAGTGTTAGACCCTAAATACTCACAGAGAGATGTGAACATCAGTTAAGGATCATTTCCAAGTGATTAAGACAGAGCTTCTCAGGGAAGAGATAACATATACACCAAGGTAAGAGGCTGAAGTCCCCTATTTCGTTGACATTTTTAGATTTTTGTGAAAATCCTTCATAAATCCCTTCTAATCTCTCGCCTCTTTACATCAGTCGATAAGTCATCATTTTCAATTAGTATAACCCCTTGAAGAGAATCGAAATAGCTGTTGTCCTTCTACAAGTAAAGACAACGATTCAAACACCTCTATTATCCCTGATGACCTTCAATGGTTGATAGGAGTAATAGAGCGCTCTGTCTTTATTAAAATCGAACAAAACTTCCCAGGGTTTGATACACATCACTTCCTGATGGTAGAGTTAAGGTAAGGATAGCGAAATAGTCATAACTACTTGAGTACACAAGTTTTCACGCTTCTTTGGAGTCTGAGTTGGAACGTGTAAATAAAAAAGAACTTACGCTCGTTTACTTTCTGGTTTCGTTTTTTCTCCTATCTTTTCTATAATTTTAATAATTATTCCGAGTCCTCTCTGGAAATTTTCGTTTCTCATTTCTGAGAGTAATTTGGTCACAGTCATTCTCTCAGGATTTTGTATTATTTGGACTACTTCTTCGCTAGTTATAACGTCAATAACTTGTCTAACATTAGGGTCGTTCAATAAGTCTGCGAATTTTTCCAAGATAGGTACGAGTGATAAAATGGAATTCATCAGTGTTCCTAAGTTCCTTATTATTTCATCGTTAAGCCCGATCTCCCTGATCATTTTCAGAATATATGCATATTCAACCAAAGTGTCTATTAATTTATCTTCCTCGAGTAATTTTATGATTCTATTCATGTTCTCATTTTTTTCCACTTAAACCACCCCTCTCGCTGTTAAGCTCCAATACATTCTGTTGTACATAAGTTTCATCCACCAAATTGTGGTAGTGGGTTTCGGCACAGGTAGAACAAAACTGTAATTATATCTGATGTAACTAGAGGTGCCTATTCCACCCACGCAAAAGCAAAAAACAGAGCCATCATAAAGTTCCTTGCCTCCTATACCCAATATATCGTGGACAATATTCTCGCTTACAGGACCGCTCTCGAAATCAGCAACAGAACCGGCTTTAGATATGGGTAAGTCTGTAGTATCACCTATCGCGTATACGTTATCATACCCTTTTACGTTTAAGGTATATTTGTCCACACTCACCCAATTCCTTCTGTCCGCTATTCCTGAATCTCTTAGTACTTCAGCTCCTTTATGAGGAGGAGCTCCTAGCAATAAATCAAAGCCAATTTTTTCACCATCCTGCGATATCAGTGTATTACCCTCTACATGATCAATTATGAAAGGACTTACTATTTCAATTCCCCTTTCCTTGAACATTTCAATGAACATGTCATTGGCTTGTTTTATCCCGAATACTCCGGGTGCTGGGTAAGTATAGATGATCCTCGATTTATCTCTGATTCCCTTTTTCACTAGCAGGTCATGAAGCATTAGAGTCAGTTCTACTGGAGCTACGGGGCACTTTATAGGGAGCCTGGCTACGTTTACTACTATAGTACCTCCCTTAAAGTTATCAAGTACCTCCCTTATTTTCATTACGTCATTAAGATCCCATACTGACAACTCTTTACTTCTTAAACCTGGTATTTCATCCCACGCTAGATGAGATCCGGTTGCTATTACTAAATAATCATAATCATATACAGCTTCGCCGGCTGTAAACACTCGGTGATTTGGTAAATCCAATTTAGTCACTGTTCCCTTATCCCCGCTGATGAACTCAACTTTTGGATCTAATAGACTTCTCTCATCCTTAACTATCTGATCATAATCTTCTAAACCTAAAGCTACGAGAAGTTGTGAAGGTTGATAAACATGGTAGTTCTTCATGTCAAGAACTGTAATCTTAACTTTTCCTTCGTCGATTTCCTTCGACAATTTCTTAGCCAGCTTGTTAGCTACTATTGTTCCCCCTATTCCTCCTCCCAGAATTACTACTTTCTTCATTACCTACCACCTATAGTGATAACAATTTTTCCGTCTTTCTTATCGACGTCTAAAATCTTATATTTGGTTTTTCCTAGAAATTCTCTAAGTTCGTTGAGTTTCCACTCTTGATCCACAATAACTTGAAGTACTTCATCTTTATTAAGTTCCTCAAGAATGGATAAAACCTCGCCTGAGGCGCTTTCACAACTATTAACGTTACTATAATCAAGTATTTTATACACTTTCATATTATTCACTTTCATATTCATCGCCTTATAAGATATCCTTTCCCCCGTTAATTTTAAGAATTACTTTAATTTATTGGAAATATCATAAAAATATCTTTATTTTTGTATAAATAAATCTATGCTTTAGTCTTTCCCTCCCTAAGCTTAACTTCTTGTCTACTTTTCTCATCCTTTCTTTTCAATCCAACGAATATGTAAACCGTGCCAAGAGCTTTTTCTTTAAACACTCTCAACTCAGTGTTTCTTTCAAAGATCCTTTTTAATTCTGAATTAGTCGGAATTTTTCTATAAATGTAATAAATATACTTGTAGTCACTAGGTTTCGCTCCAACTAAACCTGCTAAATAGGGCTGAATAAACCGCAAATAAAACGCTACGTATTTCCTTAAGACCTTATTATCAGATTTTCCCATAGCTATCACTCCTATAGCGTTCTTTGATACTCTTACCATCTCCTTAATAACGGCCTCTACATCGTCGGCTGCATGAAGTGCGAAACTACTCACTACAGCGTCGAAAACATTATCTCTAAAAGGTAAGTTATAAAAAGAGGCCAAGACTTTATCACCTTCAACAAAACTCAGCTTGAGCATGTTTTCCGCGTAGTCTGTCATTACTATCTGGGTTTTCGGAAAGAGCTTGTGAATGATATATGACAACTCTCCTTTACCAGATGCAACGTCCAAGATAATTTTAGGCTCCTTACAATATTTCCTGACAATTCCTATTAGCTCGCTTCTCCATTTGACGTCTTGAAAGAAAGAAATGAGGGCGTTAGCTCTGTCGTAAAACTTAGGTATGTCGTTATATATCCTTCTCAACTCCTCATTAGTCACCGTCATTTATAGCACCTCCAATTAACCTGAGTATTTTCCCCTAATACTATTGAATATGAAGTTCACTAAACCTAAAATTTTCACCACATCACCCATTATCGCCAAATAGGGAAAACTAACTAGATATAGGGGTAACCCGAGGGTATACACTACTGCCCCTAGGAAGAAGAGATAAGCAGAAACCGGACTGTACTCCTTTATTGTTAGGAATATAGAAATACCGGCTATAGGCTCTAGAATATATCCTAAAACTATTAACTCAAGTCCTAAAAATTTACCTTGAAGAATGAAAATGAGCCCTGTGAAGGTTATTATTATAGCCATTGGAGGAAAGACTTTCATTAATATCTCAGCCTTAAGGTTGCAAGTGCTGTATTCCATATAGGCTAAAATGGCGAGACCCCATATTATCCACATTAACGCTTCAGTAGTTACGTTGAATACGAAAATAATTCCGGAAGACGCTAGGAGTATTAAGACTATGAGTATGAATACTCCTGCAACAAGACTTATAATATTACCAAGAATTAATTTTCTGTCCACGAATAAAAACTTTAAGTCCGTAGATATATAAATATCATCTACAAGTGATATATATAGATTTTATTACGGAAATATATTATGCCATCAGCGAGAATATTTAACTCTCACTAATTTTTCAATAATATATGCAGTTAAACACCGTTAAAGATGTATTTTAATATTTTCTTTCTTAAAAAAATGAAATTATATTAGTAATTATGCTTCAATTACTGAGCTATAAAAATTTTGATCTACGTTACACATTATTAATTTTATAATCATTTATTTTACGAGCTTACAATTCCCTCTTTATTAGAAAGCTTTTCAGTGGATGTTAAAATGTTATTACTTTGCCTAGTATTTAAGATATAGTAATGAGGGCAATGAATGTGGCTTACATATCCTTGTTTTTTGCACTTTCCAATCAGGATTTCGTTACCTCTGTTAGTAGTAATAGTTATTAACTTACATCCCTCAAGCTCTACAAAAGGTATTTCGTCTCCTAATTTCTCAGTGATAAATTCCACAAAGTGTCTATGCAGAAGCTTACCTTCTAACGCTTTAACGACAGCCAATCTAAGCAACGGTCTCAGCTCGTTTATATAGTCTAAAATACATGTTTTATTCTCTAAAGCAGTTGTAATTAGACATCTAACTATTGATCTTGTCTTCTCGACATCCTTATCGATCCTTTCCGAGATAGATAACATTATCTTTTCATTTTCTAGACCTTCACTAAATAGGAGATAAAAAAGACCTTTTAAAGTGAGTTCGTATTTTCCTCTGCTGGAATGATAGACGTATCCCAGTCTTTCAAGTCTATTAACTATTCTCCACAACGTAGCTATAGGTATTTTAGTAATTTTCTCTAACTTGTATAGGGACGTTTCAGAGCTAAAAATGTATTTAAGAATTGAAAAATCTCTGCAATCTAATTCTTCTTTACAAAAATATTCCTCTACAGAATTTTTCATAAGTTATTCAAATATATTTTTATATCTCTATGCATATAACGACTCCTTATTAAAATTACAATTTATAATGATTAACAGAGTTGAAAGTTTCCCTGAATATTTTCATTTAAAAGAAAAGAATTTTTTAAATATCGAAGAAAACATAATTAATTTTTGAGAAAGTATGTCCATACCTATAATATTACTAACTGCACCATCTCCGCCATTCTCTTACCCTGTCTCTTGGGGACCGGATATGCCACCGGATCACCAA
Organism: Stygiolobus sp. CP850M; assembly: GCF_037389425.1. Lineage (NCBI taxonomy): Archaea > Thermoproteati > Thermoproteota > Thermoprotei > Sulfolobales > Sulfolobaceae > Stygiolobus > Stygiolobus sp. CP850M. Next base: position 11,599 of record NZ_JBBHKR010000078.1, on the reverse strand, counting down.
GCAGTATGGGCAGTAAAGGTAGCATTAGCTTACTTCCTAATAGGACTAGGGAGCATGATAGTAGTGATATCTGCTATAAACGACATTAAAATACCCGTACTAGCCGCCGGAGGTTCAGTAGACTCTATATCAAGGACCGCTAAGTTCAAGTTGTCAATAGGAATAACGAGTTTGGTAGCTATTATACTTGGTCTAGTGTTTCTAGTACTCGATGCAGGTAAACCGTACACTGCGTGGGAGATAATTACCTATGGTCTTACTTACGGTAGATGGGAAAGTTGGATGTTCTTAGGTACAATATTTCTGATAATGATACTTTTGCTAGGCCTAATCTATTCAGCCTTGTGGCTGGGAAATGCGATGCCTAACATCACTATGTTTAAGAAACTCGGCTCATGGTATACGTCTTCTAACCTCAGTTCGAGAACTTCACGATACTTACTCATATCATTAATAACTCTGTTCGGAATTTTAGGAGCTTCTTACGGAGGTGTATTATTTAGCCTGACCAATATTGCACTATGGAGAAATCCGGTACTCGTAATTTTATTTCCAGTCAGTGGTCTTAGCTCTGCAGCTGCCGTAGGGATGTTATTAACTACGGTGTTTATTAAGGACGAATCTAGTAAAGAGCACAACACTTTGCTATGGTCAACTATTGACTTATACTCAGTAATAGCTGAAGCAATATTAACAGCAATGTTTCTAGCAATAGGAGTTTATAATCCCAATGCGTCTATGTCGGTAAATCAAGTTCTATTTGGAGCTTACTCCTTGTATTTCTGGGTATTAGTAGTAACATTAGGTGTAGCTATTCCTATGCTCCTAGAGATCTCTCTACATAAGATAAGCCCTAAAAAATACATTTACTTTGTGCCGATAATCACCATCCTGATCCTAATAGGGGCCGTCTCTTTGAGATATTACGTGGTCATTGCCTCCGCATATTATTATGGTCCTATAAGTCCATTCTCCCCTACTCAAATGCAATTCCCGTGGGGAACCGTGTGGGGTGAGTAAGAGATGTTGAAACTAACTAGAAGGGATTTCATAAAGCTAAGCGGAGCAGTATCTGCAGGAATAGCCCTAACATACATGGCAACCAAAGGTTCCTTCACAAGTAAACTATTCGTCGAGTCTCAAACAGAAGAGGCAACAGCTCCACAAGATGAGGACGTCATAGCGTTCAGCACATGTTATATGTGTCTAGGAAGGTGTACGATGCAATACCAGATAACAGCTAATAACCTAATAAGATATGCTGGGGGCGATATTTACGGTAGGGTTAACAACGGAGCTACGTGTCCTATTGGGCCAACAGCAGCAATGCACTACCTAAGTCCCGCAAGGATGAAGTATCCGTTACTAAGACCTCCTACTGTACAGAGGGGTACTGGACAGTTCATTAGAATAGACTGGGAAGATCTTTACGATATTCTGTTAAACGGAGATAACGCACAATTCCTGCAGGAAAGAGGATGGAAATATGGTTTTAAAGGGCTAAAACAGATATACCAGTGTTGTCCTGAAAAGTTCGTGTTCGTTACCGGGCGTGACCAGTATAACCCAAGTGAAAACAGATACTTTGGTGCTATGTTCGGCACTCCCAATGAATACGAACATGGCGGATTCTGTGCAGCTAATGTTGCAATAGGAGCAGTATATGTAGCAGGCTCTACCTATTGGGAATACGGATATTTTGATGATCACTACGCAAAAGTCTTAATACTTTCGGGAGTTACACAAGACCACTTCCCGACAGGATTAAGAAGAAGAATAACGATGATTAAAGAGCGTGGTGGAACAATAATACTCATCCAGCCCGATAGACAACCCAACGTTGGTCCTATATCGAATATTTGGGTACCGATTAGACCGGCTCATGACGGTCTTTTAATAAGTTCAATAATTCATGAATTGTTGAGGTTACATGAAGAGGGGATGAGCCAGACACCGCCAACGCCGTATATAGATGAGGAATACTTGAGATGGTATACGAATGCCCCATGGTTGGTAATCACAAATCCTGATGGGACCATAGATCCACCTTCGGCATCTAACATAGGGCTCTTCCTGAGAGTGACTAATAAGAATGGAGAGTGGACTCCAGCGGTCATGGGTAGCGACGGTAATGTTTACGCTTTCACAGACATTCCGTGGCAGAACGGAGTATATCCGGTCTTAGAATATGAAGGAGATTTAACCGTACCCGTAGGCCCAGACACTACTGAGACGATTACGGTTCATGTAAAGTCGGCGTTTAAACTACTTAAGGAGCAATTCCTAGTGGACGATTATGCGCCTGAAAACGTAGAAGCTGAAGTAGGTTATCCAGCGGAGGAGATAACAAATCTAGCTAAGTTACTAGGAGATACTGCGATGAGAAGCCCCGTAATAATAGAAGCTGAATGGGTGGACTATCTAGGTAGGAAACATGAAGAGTTCATAGGAAGGCCAGTGGCAACATATATCATGAGAGGTATATCTGCACATACGAACGGATTTAATACTACTAGACTGATCATGGTTCTCGAAGCATTACTTGGAGCGATTGACACCCCTGGTGGGTACAGAGCCAAATACCCATATCCAAAGCCAGTACCAGACGGAGATTTCTGGCCGGCGTATGAAGCCGTGCCTGACCCAAGGGCCAGAATAACGCAAGATGACGTTAATAGTGGAGAGATTCCGACTGTTGGTCCTAACGGAGAGAGTTATGTGGGTACACTAGGAGGGATCCTAATAAACGAAAGAGTATATAACGATGGTACGGTAAAAGTGCTTAAGGTTCAAAAAGTTCATTACCCTACAGTAATTACTTCAACAACAAATCCTTTCCTATACACACCTGATATGTTAGCGATTGACGAAAACGGAAGGCCATTATTAATCGATAGAGCGTACAGCTGGGAATTTCCGTTTGCTCAGCACAGATCTTATAACGTGACAATGTGGGATGCTGGATTCCAGTTCCCGTATAATGTAGAGTTCCTCCTATGGCATATAACTAACCCCTATTGGGATAATAGTTACGACCTTGATAAGGATATTAGGTTAGCGTTAAAGCAGAACCCAGACGGAACTTATGCTATTCCATTTATCGCTATAGTTGATACGTTCTACGGCAACAGCGTCCCGTTTGCTGACCTAGTGTTAGCAGATACCACTTTCCTTGAAAGATACGGAGAACACAGTACTTTAGATAGGCCCATTACAACCCCTGACATAGTAGCTGATAGCATAGAACACCCCATCTTACCACCCTTATTCCACGCAAGACCTTTCAGTGACGTAGAAATAGAAATAGGTTACTTACTAGGTTTATCTGCATTCCAAAACCCAGACGGAAGTCCTAAGTATCCTAACGGCTTCGGAGACTTTTTGTGGAAGTGGCAGATAGCACCAGGGGTAGGGATGTTAATTGCGGGAAGAGGACAAGATGGAACGGAGTGTTGTAAGGGAGATCCGAACCCCAACCAGGTGAAGCTGTATACATACCCTGGTAAGATTCCCGCATATAATTATGGTAACGCTCAGACCTACCCTGGACCACAAGAGTTCCCCGTAACTAACGGAGAATTACCTCCAAATGTTCCAAAAGGAACACAAAAGATAGGCCATGCATTGGGCGAGTACGAACTACCATTGAACATAAGGTATTATAGACATGTAAACATGTACTATCTGCAATGGGCTCACAGCATGGGATTAGTACCTTATGTGAAGCCTATAGTAGTCCAAATATATTCCGAGCCTGTTGCAAGGTTTAGGCTAGCAGCTTACGGGATGTGGAAAGGCTACAATGCATACTTCTACTACATGTATAAGAAGACCGGTAACATGCAGTACTTACAATTAGCACAACAGAACGCTAACGTACCTAATGATGAATACGGTAGTTATATTGCTAAAATAAAGAAAATAGCCTTCTGGCCTATACCTAAGTGGTATCCACCGTTAAGCTGGACAAGTGACGGCTTCGACCCGAATAGCTTCCCACTACAGACGGAGAATAGGCATACAACACCTTGGTTCTATCATCACTGGGAGAACCATAATCCGTGGTTGAGACCTTTGCTGAGGTTTACTCCAGTGTTTATGAATCCTTCAGATTGTCAGAAATACGGAATAACTGATATGGATTGGGTCGAATTTGAATCATGGACCGGTGAGAAAGTTAGGGCTATGGTAGTATGCGATGAGACTACAAGACCCGGTGTAGTGTGGTATTGGAAGGCTAGGAACATAAGACCCGGAACACTAGCCATACCTACCAACAGTCCTGAGGCTACAATATCTACAATGTTTAATGATGTATACTCCATGATTCTACCACCAAGTATGGGAGGTGCGGATCCACAATCTTACAATAATCTTGACTATGATACACTTATAGGTAGTAAAGGACCTAATCCTGCATTGCTAAACTATGATCCATTTACTGGAAAGACCTCTTGGGGAGATTTGAGATTTAAAGTCAGTGCAGTGTTAGGTAAAGGTTCTTACACTGTTAGCTATGGTTTATCAGATCCTTACGTATTAACTCCGGCTTCCGCACCGTATAACCCGCCACCCAACTTACAATATCTACAGTATAATGCTTACAAGTCTCCAGAAGAGATGGGAATAACATGGTATAAGGTAAATCAGGAGTACTATCAGTGGCAGCAGCAGAAACAAGTTATAAGACCCCAGAGTCAACAGTCGTCCAACTCAAGTTAGTTCTTTTTTTTTAACTAAGTCCATGAGGTGAAAATTCATGTCCACTCCCAAACCCCTACACAAACTAGTCATAATAACAGACCTGAATAAGTGTTTCGGATGTAATGCATGTCAGCTCAATTGTAAGTCGTGGCATACTAGTTCAGTTTTCGGTCCATTGACAGATCTAGATCCATGGGGTGCCGAACCGTTCTCCCTTTACTTAATGAGAGTTATAAGAACAGAACAAGGAACATATCCTAATGTTAGGACTATACCTATACCGATAAGCTGTTTCCACTGTGAAGACGCTCCATGCGTAAAAGTCTGTCCTACCGGGGCGATACACAAGAGACTAGTAGACGGAGTCGTAGTAATAGACTATGAAATATGTCAAGGGTTTAGGTACTGTATAAACGCTTGCCCATACGGTAACATAGATTACGACCCGATAGAAGGAGTGAGTAAAAAGTGTATACTCTGTGTTGATAGACTTTACGACGAGAGTTTACCAGAGTACGAGAGAATTCCGGCTTGTGTAAGAGGATGTCCAGCAGGGGCTAGAGTTTTCGGAGACTTAAGTGATCCTAACAGCGAAGTCAGCAGAATAGTTGCGGAATATGGTGGTTTTGTATTAGGAGAACAGTATGGTACTAAGCCAGAAGAAGAATACTTGCCAATCAGAGGACCATCAAAGGGACCTTTCTCTAATGAACCAGAATTACCTTTAGAACAAAGATTCGCTGAGAGAACTGGTGCAATAGACAACGCCCCCGTAAATGTTATTAAGGATGCACAAAGCTTAGGACTTACACCACAAGACTTAAGGACTTATAAGAGAAACGAAAAGAATGTATTACCGTTGTGATAAACATGGTTGAGTTCATGGTTCAAGACAATTTGAGTTTTTTCACGTCAAAGGTATTTGATGTCTTAGCTCAGGCCTTTCATTACCCATATAAGCTTAAAGATGTGCAAAACTTAAGGAATAACATTCACGAGATAGAGGTATATATAAGTTCTTTCTGCAACGAGAATGTTAAGCGGGCGTTTCACACTTTCAAGAGCCTCGTGGATGGTATCACAGATATTGACAAGCTAACTGACGTTGAAATACAGTTCGTAGAGCTCGATAAACCTTATAATACTAATTTATCTCTATACGAAAGTATTCAGAGGACAGGTTACTACGACTTAATAATAGTGAGTGATTTAAGAAATATCTACAATTTAGTAGGACTTAACTCCAAGGAAGAACCTGATCATATTTCTACTGAGTTCGGTTTTCTCTCCCTTATGTATCTGCTGAAATCTTCCAGAAACGAAAAAGTAGATGATATAATAGATTTCTTTCTTGAGACTCACGTTAAGAAGTGGGTTCCAACCCTTCTAAACAATCTAGCCCAATCTAATTACCCGTACTTCAAGATTTTGGCAGAATTTACTAAAGAGTTTATGAGGTGTATTGGGATTGAAGATTAAGTTGTTTAACGTGCGTGACCCAGAGAGGCTTATCGAGAGAGTAAAGAATTTGTGGCCATTATATTTATCGCAGCCTCTATTTGAAATAATCAAGAGTTTTGAGTGTGATCAAGAAGATAAGTTCATCGTAGTGTCTGATAAACCAGTGAAAATAGACGGGGAGTGTTCATATTTTTGGTCAAGACCTGATCCACTACAGATAGTGATCAGAGCGATACAACTAACCTATGCACCAGTGGAAAAAACTTACAGTAGACGGAGTTTTATCAGCGGTAAGCAATATGAGAGGTTAGTTAAGGCACCAAAGGTCTCCGATCGCTGCTTATCTAGTATAGGCTGTTCACAGTGTTTATCTTCATGTCCTAACTCAGCCTTACAAAAGGTTGAGGGTAAGATTGTAATTGATACGGTAAAGTGCACTAACTGCGGTCTGTGTTCTGCCTCGTGCCCAATAGGTGCTATAGATTCTCCTTACTTTAACTGGAACGGTATAACAGTGCTGAGCAAGAGCATTAAAAATAACAATCTCACAGTCAGTTGTGAGCCCGAAAGCGGTGATCTGATAATTCCTTGTATTGGGTATTTAGGGATTGAAGAGATAACAGTTTTGGAGGAACACTTTAACCTTAAGTTAATATGCCCTAATGAAAAATGTATAAACAGGAGAGCTGCTGAAAAGGCACTTACTATTCATGGAGAGATAAAGAAAAAGATTAAAAAAGAGACTACTCCAGATTTAGTAGGAATAAAGAGGAACGATTATGTTAAGGCAGTAAACAAGGGTAAATTAGAAGGAGAGAGCACTTTAGATATCCATGCATATAAGGTTGACATCAATGATAACTGTACGCTTTGTGGTGTTTGTGCTAAAAAGTGTCCTACTGGAGCTCTTTCAATGTCCTCTAACGAGAAGGCTGTTATGATTTTGAATGAGCCACACAAGTGTATAGGTTGTAACTTATGTGTGACTTTATGTAAGGAAAGTGCAATTAAGGTGAGGAAGATAAATAATTACGAATACCTAAGGGAGGACTACGTATACAGTGTAACCGAAGATGAAATCGCGAGATGTAAGGGATGTGGAAAGCCAATTGGGAGTAAAAGGATGATATTGAAGATTTCTAAAATCGTAGGCAAAGATCCTGAAGAGCTCATGTATTGTAACGATTGTAAGCAGAAAATTACGGCTGAAAAGATATTGCGTGGCTGGACAGAGAAATTTGGGGAAGTAAGAAAAAGTAAGATATAACTATTAATAAAAATAAGTTTAATTTTTTGTTGTAAAAAAATTTTGATACCAATTTAATTCCTACTGTTAATTAGATTTTATAGTAAGTTTATATGGAAAGATTTAAAATCTCTAAATCTATAATTATCATTATAGAGTGAAGTAATATGGCACAAGTAAAAGTTGATACAACACAAAAGTACTTGCCGATACTGAGATTGACGCTCGGCTGGATGTACTTATCAGCGGCAATAAGGAGAACTATAAATGTTCCGGCAAAACTAAATCCTAATTCATCGGCATACGTAGGCGGAAAACTAATAACTTTCGTTCCTCACGCGTGGGCTCCGATAAAGGGAATGTTAATAATGGTACTAGATAACCCTGGCTTGCTTTATACATTCATAATCATGTTTACAGCATTAGAAGGTATATTCGGATTGTTATTAATGTTGGGAGGGTTTACCAGACTTTCTGGTTTTGTAATAGCGATACTTGCGTGGGGAATAGGAGCTGCAGGTGGTTGGTTAGGCTCGACTTGCGTAGATGAATGGCAAATAGCTGCTACAGAGGGTGCAGCCGCCTTCATGTTCATGTTTACTGGTAGCAGATGGTTATCAATAGATCAGCTTCTTGCAAGTAAATACCCTGATGGAGTTAAGATAGGTAAAATAAGAATATTACTGTGGTGAGACATATGATGAAGGAATCATCAATTGCTATTCTTGCCATGCTTTTGGCCACTGGGATCACATTTGGGTTATATCAGATAAACTTTCAGGGATTTACTCACTTGACAAACTATTCTAAAACTCCAGCTTACGACTTGACAGGGACTAGGCTATATTCGAACGGTACTCTGTTCCTACAAATTGCCAGAACTGCAGGTCCCGATACCTATGGAGGATTTATAGTCCTTGTCCAAATCCTTTATCCTAACGGCACTGTGTTATACCAGTGGAACGCTCAGCAGTTAGGTCATATATCTAATAATGATATAATAAATCAATTCCCGTTGCATCCTGCGAAGTCTGACGGTTTCGCCCTTGTAGTGCCTTTAGGACAGAACGCTACCATTATACTACATGTACCGTTCCACATAAACCCGGGTAAATATATAGTTAGAGTTTATGATGTAGACGGCTCATACAGTGCTTACGGTATTAAGTTCCAGACAGAAGTAACTGTAGAGTAATTTTTTTTAGTTTTTTATTTTCATAACTTTATTTAAAATTAAATAATATATAGGAGTGATGAAAATTTTTCTGTAATTTATTAATTTTTGTTTAACCATTCTATCCGCATAAAATTTAGTAATTTAAGCTAAATCGATATATAGTATCACATGTAGTCTGTGTTTAATCTACATTATAAAGAATGTTCAGCTATGTATTATAAACGGGAAGAACTTAATATATACAACTAAAGTTCGGGATTTAGGCCGAGCTTAAACACTCGCACTAAAGGGCGAGTAAGAAGACAGATGTCTAGGGATTTCCTTAAAAGGTATGCTGCTGGAACTAGCGTAGAACATAGTCAGAAAATTATTGAAGTCATACTGACGAGGTTTGTGGATAAGTAATAAGATTATGAAAAGAGAGGAGTACATTGCTGAAGAGAGAGTGATAAATAATTTATCGTGAAGTTAAACAACTCTCTCTTAAGATAAACGCTTAAGAATGTTAGCGCTAGTAGGTTTGAGTCAAAGTAGACACAGAATCGAAGTATCTTTTACGTGTAAGTGTCTCTATAAGCCCCTTATAATCTAAGTAGTTTTAACTAGTTCTGTTTAGCGAGTTTTAGACTTCTATCTGTATCATGCTTTCTACAGCTAGAATTCTTAAAGGATGTCAATTAATTCATGACCTTTTATAACTTTTTAAGGGATAGCGGCTAATTAAAAACGGTAAGATTTTTTCACCCTCGGTAAAAATTTTCACGTGGTCTCATTTAATCTAGCTCAGTCATATTTATATTATGCTAAAGAGGTGAGTATCTAGTGAAAGTCACAGTAAGAGGAATAGGAGCTATCCGAGACGTTAGTTTTTCGTTGGACAAGACTACTGTTATAACTGGGAATAACGGCACTGGTAAAACCACTCTTCTCTTAACTTTATACGCATTAATCAACGCCTGGGCAAAGGAAGTTAAGATGAAGTCTTTACAAGTAGATGATAATTTCAAAAAGGCTTTATCATACACTTTAAAGAGGAGTATAGAAGAAACTTTCCGCTCTGACGTTAAGGAGATTATTAACGGAGAGGGTGAGGTAATCTTTGAGGGTGAGTTAGGAACTATGTCCGTAAAGATCACGAGAGAAGAAGTGAACGTGGGATTAGCCCTCAACAAAGACGTTAAATTTGAAGTAAGGGAGGTGGAAAATAAAGATTTACCAGTAGGAGAGATCCAGGTTAACGTTAAAGGTACCACCATAGAACTAGTATACGGTAGTAATGGGAAAGAGAAATACCAATATTTCGATCTACTCAAGGACTTATTGAAAGATGTGGAGGGTAACGCAGTGGTTAACTCCTTCTTAGACTTATTCTTTTTGGGCTTAAGACCAGCTGCTTTAGTTATTGAGGCTAAAGGTGAAGCGATTATCAGAGATAAAAAGGTGACTATCACGGATTTCGGCGTATTTATAGACGGTAAGAAGTACCCAGTTATTTCTCACGGTCTGAAGAGGATTGCTGAGATTGTGATTTCAAGCAAGAAAGGTGAACTAGTGCTTATCGACGATGCAGAGGTTTACCTTGATGAAGAGATGAAGAAAGTGTTAGTAGAGGAGGTAGTTAATAAGAAAAAAGTAATTATGACAACGAGGGATAAGTCCTTTTCCTCTATGTTCGACAACGTTGTAAATTTAAGCTAAGAGAAAAACTATTCATTATTGTTTAGGGCCAGAATTTGATAAAAGGGGAAATGCAGATTTCATTATTAACATTAAGGTATTCATAAGCTCTCAACTATTGATAACAGTTTAGTTAATCTCGTGAAGACCGTGACAGAAGGGGAAAGCGTTCGGGAGGGGTTATTTCGAGCTGTTCTTTACCTAAAGTCACTTTAATATCGTAATTGAGTACTTGGCATCTTCCGACACAAGGTCTACGATAAGTCCCGGTCTAGCAACTTTAGTATCTCTGACAGTTAAAGCCAACCATTCCCTTTCTATTTCTACATGACATTTGAATAAACGACTCTCCTGGCACGAGATTTTAACACAAGATTTTTAACGGTAGGTTGAGTCAAACTTTTCCTAATCTTTTCTAGGTCGTTAGGACTCTTCTAATAAGGGATAATGATTTCCTCAAATTCCCTCGTACTTAATTTAAATTATTTCAGTGATTAAAAAAAGACTTCGGTCTCAGCTCAAAGTAAGCCTCCTCCAGCGTGTTATCTACAAATCGCTCATAATTCGTCTATATCCCTTAATATACCTAAATTCACGAACTGCTGAGATACTGCAAAGCTACGCGAGTGTGTTCGCCCCAATTCCTCTTCTTGAGATAAATAATCTTTTTAACATAATACAAATCTCTAAAGATATAATTATTATATCTGTTTTTTGATTATCTCCAAATAACTTATAATCCTTGACTCAAAAGTAATTAAATATGAGCGGGAGGATCGCTGACGAGATACTTAACAATCCTCAATTACTTTCAGCATTAGCTGAGAAAATTTATGAAAAGCTTAAGGACGAAATCGTGATAAAGAAGTTAGAAGAGAATAGCAAGAGTATAAAAGCCTTGCAGGAAGAGATTAGAAAACATTCAGAGGTAATTGCATCTTTACAACAAACTGTTAATCGACACACAGAGGCCATTGTGTCTCTTCAGCAGGGTGTTAAGTCTTTGCAGGAGACTGTAGATAGGCATACAGAAGCAATCAAGTCTCTTCAAGAAGCTGTTAAGAAGCAAGGGGAAGCTATTGCGTCTCTTCAAGAGACTGTTAATCGACACACATTAGCCATTGAGGGGCTTCAAGAAGCTGTTAAGAAGCAAGGGGAAGCTATTGCGTCTCTTCAAGAGACTGTAGATAGGCATACAGAAGCAATCAAGTCTCTTCAAGAAGCTGTTAAGAAGCAAGGGGAAGCTATTGCGTCTCTTCAAGAGACTGTAGATAGGCATACAGAAGCAATCAAGTCTCTTCAAGAAGCTGTTAAGAAGCAAGGGGAAGCTATTG
>NZ_JBBHKR010000077.1:0-3803 GCF_037389425.1 Stygiolobus sp. CP850M | reverse complement strand
TGTGGACAAAACCGACTATAGTAGAGGGTGTGTAATTACTAGTCCCTTGTTTAAAGATCCACGTGTACTGTTGAGGGGCTAAGGAGGAAAGCATCTGTGGTTCATAATCTTGCGTATATGGATTATGACCCTCGAGTAATGACCTAGCTGCAAGTAACTGAATCAACTGCGCGTCTGTAGGGGAGGGTAGTTCTAGCACAATTTTCTCCGGCGTAAAGCCTAAAGTGAATCTGGCTACTATCAAGCTTAAGAGAATAAATAAGAAAGTAACGAGTATGGAAAGTTTAAACACGCTTTCTTTAGGCCTTAAAGACAAGAAAATTAAGGCTACGCTAATAAAGAATGCTAATATCGAGAACACTATTGAAGGCAGGAACGGGAAGTACCAATATAACGGCCAACCATTGTAATTTCCTACGTAAGCATATGTTCCTACGTTGTAGTAAAAGAATACACTCAGCGCCATCATTCCTAGGGAGAGAAATATCATAAAAGTTGTCATAGTCTTATTGTTCAATCCGGCTCATGAAACGTTGATAGTACAATACTATATATGATTTTTCAATACTCTCTAGCTATAAAATATGAAATTTTAAGCAAAAATTAAGATAAAATTGTAGATTAATAACAATAATTAATTTTCACTTATAAGCAAGTTTTAAAGTTTAATAATTCGTATCCCTGATAATTTGAATAATATGCATTTATTTCAATGGTTTTTGTATTATTTATATTTATGTAGAGAAAGTGATATGGGGCATATACATATACAATCTCTGACCCTCCCGTCTTCAAAATAGTTGAATTAGAACACCATAAAAGTCCGTTGGCAGATATTGTAGGAGAGTCTTGGAGTATCCTGAAGTGGGGTAGGGCTGATCCCTCACCGTAGAATGATACGTTTATAAGGAACGCAAATACGTAATCGTCTTTCTCAAAAACTTTGATGACTTTCATGTGAATTGAATTTTGATAATTGAGAAAATTAAAATGGAAATAGATACCTAATATGAGAAGAATTAAAATTGTCAAAGCATAGAGCAATCTCCTGACTTTTTTTGGGTTTAAGAGAAGGAGTTTATTATTTTGGAAAGAGTCTACATAAGAAAATAATGGCCAATACATTAAGTAATTCCATAAGACCCTATAAAAGAACAAGAATGACAAATATACTACACCGTTCCATCTTTTATTAGTCAATAACCCAACAATTAGTATCAGAATTGAGGCAATTGTGAAAAAAGCCGGATAGAGGTAATATAACCCAGTTATAGAGATTACGTCTATCCCGTAACCGATTTGTATCAATCCTCCCTTTAGGGGGGTCAACAAGTCGTTTAAGAATAAAAATGGAGATAGGTAAATGAAATATGCGTTAATTAGTAGAAAAGTAAGTCCTGTAAACCATAGGAATTTAATCCTCTCTTTACCTAGGTGTAACAAGTAAAATGGAAGTATGATTAATGGATCTTGTTTATATGAAATCGCTAACCCGTAAAGAACTCCTTTCAACCTAGCGTTTTTCACAGTCATAGATAATAACACAAAAAATACCCAGATAATATCATCTACTCCACCTAGAGGATAAAAAAGATAGTTATAATTTAGTAAATATATAGATATAAAAAGTAAAAAAGTAAGTTCATCAGTGTTTAAATACATTAAAACTCCTGTTAACAAGTAAAAAATGAGAATTTCATAATTAGGTGATATATTTAGTATAACTGTCGGAATCTCTATAAGGAAGAAAAGTGAAGGGTAATTTAAATTGGTGACGAAACCTCCTGTGGTATAAGGGGTTCCAATTAAATATTTAGTATACGTTAAATTATAGAATGAATATACGTTAGAAGTCAGAGAATAATTATAAGGGTTTAGATGATGAATAAACAAATAAGCTGAATAATAACCTATCAAAATCTCATCAGTACCGAAAAAAGTCCTATCAGGTAAAAATAAGAGGGAGATTCCGAAGAACAGAATGAGAGTTACTTTTTTCAATAACTTGTAATGAAAACCTATGAGCAACGGTATGTAAAGAATGAGGAACACTACATTTCTGGTTATTACAAAATAGAGTACTGGAACTACAAATAATTCAGAAATGGCTAGGTAATATGCTACCTTATTATCAATTTTAAGATCACTAATAAGGAGTACACCGCTTAGGAATAGTAGCATAAGTGCTGGAATCGTGTAATAATACTCAAGGTATGCGTTACTTCCGTCAAATTCCATCGCGATGAATAAGAGTAATTGTGCAATATTGGCTATCACTGGTTCTTTTTTTACAATTTCCACGAATCGAATTTTACGTTCGTCAGATATATCTTTAATCGGTAATAGAAAGATCAAGTGTAATTGTATATTTAAACACGGTTTACAATTTTTATAGTTCTACAAATAAAATACTTCAATAAATAAAGGCATACTCATGCAAAAATGGGTTCACTCAACAATAGCATCGGTATTCACATGGGCCGGTAATATATACGATCTCCTGATAATCACTTACGTTTACACGGACTTATCCACATGCCTCGGAGTTAATACTGTGACGGGGACTTTACTATTTGCCTTAGGTCTGATATTCAGGGTAATTGGCGGTTACGTTTTCGGTAGGATAGCCGATATGAGGGGGAGGAAAATAGTGCTGAATATAGGAACTGCGGGATATGCCTCGTTTCAGGCAATATTAGCATTTGCTCCCAATGTTTATGTATTACTTTTAGCCAGAGCTTTACAAGGACTTTTTATGGGTGCACAATGGACAGCGGGTACTGTGATAGCTTATGAAAACGCCCCACCTTCAATGAGGGGCCTGATTAACGGGATAGTACAAGCCGGTTACGGATTAGGTTACGCATTAACTGGATTAGCTTATTTATATTTGCATGAAGACTGGAGATTATTCCTACTTACGGGTTCCCTTCCCTTAATACTTATACCCTATATAATAACAAAGGTAAGCGACGTGACTAAATTCACAGAAAAGAGAAAGATTACCGTAAAGCCCTATCTGAGTGTCATAATAAGGTCCACGATAGTTATAGCAGGAATGTTCTTCTCTTATTACTCAATATTCGCCGTATATCCCGAGTTCCTCTCATCAATTGGTATCTCAGACAAATTAGTAGGGGTTTTAATGACTGTCTCTAACATAGCCTTAGGTATTTCGTTTATAGTATTCGGTAGGGTTTCGGACGTTATCAGTAAAAGGTCGTTAATTATTGTCGGAGTTATAGGCGAAATGATAGGTTTACCTTTAATGTTAGATATAATTCACGGCTATGTAGCGTTAGGTTTAATGATTTACACAATATCTACTGGGTTTTGGCCTTTGGCACCGTTACTAATTGTTGAGTCGGTTCCGATCGAAGCCAGAGGTGCGATGACAGGCCTCACATACAATCTGGGTAGCATAATAGGTGGAATAGGTAGTATTACTATGGGATACTTGGTCACTTTATACGGAATAAGGTCTACGTCCCAGTGGGGAATGATAATGGGATATGCATCTTTATTAATCGTTTTCCTTACTTTAATTACATGGCATCAAGCTGGTAATAAGGTGAAGTCTAACTTATAAACTATTCATGCCTAACCAATTTTTTCATGATAGGAAAAGTAATTGGAATAACTTTAGTTATTTTAACCTCGCTAACAGCTTTTGGTATATACTTTCATTTCATAAAAATAATTGGAGATAAACTAGTCATATCACTACCTTCAAAGGTGTCTACGTATATGACAATTGTTAACAATTTAACGGAAGTCAAGTATTCACACTTCCTCGAGAAGAG
>NZ_JBBHKR010000076.1:0-3482 GCF_037389425.1 Stygiolobus sp. CP850M | reverse complement strand
CCAGCGTAATTTTTCACCCTCTCTGAGATATATAAAATCGCTACTATAACCACTACCATTACCGATGCTATTCCAGAGTATAGTAGCAGACCCACTACCTATTTTCCCTTCCTATCGTTTAAAAGGTTTCCCACATTTAACGTTAGACTCATTTAAGTATTTAACGTTATATATACTTTTATAAAAATTTATTAAATTAACAGAGTTACTAACTATCATGACAGATAAAGCAAACTATTTGGGAGCCTATTTTTCATGGGTAATGGACTCATATGACCTCGGTGCTGTAGTAATAACGGCCTCTATTTTAGAAAAATTATTTTATCCGACACTGGGGCTTTTGGGAGCTGTTTTACCGATAGTCTTCACCGTAGTATCAAGACCTTTAGGTGGGTTCTTGTTCGGTCTCTTTTCAGACCTTAAGGGGAGGAAGGTAATGCTCATCTTTACAGTGTTGGGGTATTCAGCTACAGTCGGTATAACTGGGATTCTTCCTACATATTATCAAATGGGAATTCTAGCCCCAGTTCTACTTTCTCTATTGAGAATCTTTCAAGGGATATTCATAGGTGGTGATGTATCGAGTAGTTTTACATTAGCAATGGAGAGCGTCAGTATAAGGAGAGGATTATTCTCGGGAATAATGCAATCTGGTACTTTAGTGGGTTTTGTGTTAGTCGATTTACTTTTTACTTTACTCGCGCCTAAGCCCTTCTTCATATCTTATGGATGGAGGATAATTTTCTTGACTGCCATAATCCCAGCTGCTCTAGCCGTGATAATAAGATCTAAAATATCAGAGTCCGAGATTTACATGAAAGTAGAAAAGCCAAAAACTGCAGACGTTATATACGGGTTAAAGCCGTTAATTCAAACAATATCTGTTATGATAGGATTTTGGATCATGATATATGCAGGTCCCCAATTCGTTCCGATATTGCTGGGTACTATAATGAAACTTCCTCCTTCAGTTTACGGTCCTCTAGCACTATACATGAACCTGATTGGGATTCCATCAATGATACTTTCTGGGTTTGCTGCAGATAAAATAGGGAGAAAGTCCATGGGCATATTGGGGACTATCATTTCTTCAGCCGTAGCGTCTATACTGTACTTAGGAGTAAATCATGGTTTTCCGCTATTATATGCGATATTACTCTTTGGGTTCGGAGTCAACCTTCCCTCGGCTATTACTCCAGCGTATCTCTCAGAGAGGTTCAGAACTATAAGTAGAGCTACCGGGGTCGGATTCTCCTATAACGGTGCGTTCCTTGTAGCTGGGTTCTCCTCAATTTACATATCTCTTTTGAGTAGAACTTTATCACCATATATATCTGCACTTATAGTGTTCGGTATAGGAAGCGTAATTTCGATAATAGGTCTCCTGATGGGCCCAGAAACGTTAAGGCAGTCGGAACTAACTACAGAATAAGAACTTATGAATTTTTCTTACTAATTCTTTCTCGTCTATATCAACAGACAACGTCAGAGATCTTATCCTACCAGAAGTAGGGACTTCAGGTAAGTTAAGACATTCTTCAGTCCTGAACATGTAATCCACAAACTGAGAAAACTTCATCCTTTTTTGTTCCGAGGCCTTGAGCAGTATTTCGTACCATTCCTGAGGTATTTTGACCTTCATTTTTAACCCGTGCTAGTTGTTTTCACTTGGTATTTAATAAAAACGTAACCACAATTAGGGCAAACTTTAGTTATCACGTTTCCGTCTCTCACTACTTTTATTTCCACTACGTTACCACAATTAGGGCAAGTCCTCTTGGCCATGAATTAGAGGTTTACGTAAAAAGTTTAAAAGGGTCATTCCTTTATCTTAAATTGCTTTAACACACTGTCTCTCCTGATTAGCTTTGTAATGTACGGTGGAACAGTCACAGTACCATTTCCTTTACCTACGACCCTACCTATTACCTGAGGACTTTCGCCTACCTTTTCTAATTCGTCTAGTAGTTGATCAGCTACCTTCTTGTTTACAAACATTACTGTCGCTCCATTAGTCCCTATAGTTGAATTGGGTATAATGAAGTTCTCTGTAGCAAACTCACATATGTCACGGTTTATTACGGGGATCGAGTCCAATTCAACGTTAACCTTTGCCTTTTCCGCAAACTCCTTTATAACAAATATACCGGGACCGGTAACGTCCGTGGTCATCGCAATGTGATCTTCCTTATAAAAGGCTTTTCCGAACTCCGGTAGGTGGTTATAAATTATTTTCGCCACGTGGACATTAGGTCTTGACATTACTCGTAAAGCTTGAATCTTCACCTCCTCGAGTTTCGAAAATGATATCCCCCTGCTTTCCATGAGTTCCACTAGTTCAGGGACTGCCAGAACCCACAAGTGTACGTTTATCGGGGTTAGCTCACCAAAATACCGAGTAGTAACGATGACCGTATTTTCGTCTACTTGGTCGTAGAAAGTAGGTAACTCATGATCACTTTTTCCTATTACCGTAGCACCCATCATTAGAGTTTTGGTGGAGGGTTGTACATCGTTCTTAAGTTCCATGTTGTACTTCCGCGTGAAGTTCTCATAGTTCTTTAACAGTTTATCTTTAAGTTCTTCATTAGGTGCGTCTGCAACCGGTATGACCGTGAGGTCTTGGAAGACACCTTTAGCGAAGAGATCATTCAACGAGTTTGATATCGCTACGTCTACTTGAGTCTGAGAGCCAGGATTATCTAAAGGGTCCACTATCTGTATCGTATCATTATTAGCTACCGTATAGGATTTTTCTAACTTGCCCTCGAGTCTAAACAAGTCTAATACCGCTACCTCACCGTCCTTCTTTGTAGTTACTATTGAGTGCCCTTTACCGATTGTTAATTTTCGGTTCGTCTTAATCGAGGTATATGCGTTATAGAGGAAATTAGCAAAAGCTTGTGGGTCTCCAGCAGTCTCTTGGTTAACTTGAATTAAGCTAATAGCCCTATCTGCATCAAATTCCCCTCCGTTTATCAGCCTCCTATGTATGATCTTTTCAGTCGAAATGAAGATGTCTGCGTCCTCTCTAGGTAGTATGTAAATGTTTCTCTTTTCCAGATCCTTCCTGAGTTTTTCAAGTGCGGGATACACTGTCTCTATAAGGTCTACTTTAACAGCACAACCAGTCGCCAGTGATAAGGGATTTAAACCCATGCTTTTATAAATCTCTAAATTCTCTCTAAACTTAACAAAAATGTCCATCTTGCTAACCACTGAAAAAAAGATTATTTTCGTGTCTTTTAAATTCTTCTAAGAAAAAGAAATAATCCTACTAAAATAATATAATGTTTTTAAGATAATTCTCACACTCTATAATTCCGTCCCAATATCTTTAACATGGTAATAAATATACCTAATCCTCTCTGAACGTCTTCGTCCCTCATCGCAGCAATTAACCCACCTAGTGTTATCTTTGGTGGATTAGAGAGCATCTTTTTAGCCTCGTCTGAAGTTAAGGAAGAGACCATGTTATAAAA
>NZ_JBBHKR010000075.1:0-39317 GCF_037389425.1 Stygiolobus sp. CP850M | reverse complement strand
TTAAACATTAATCTATCATTTTCATCATAAATCTGTCGAAATAAGGAAGAACTGAAAGGTTAATGTTAGATTAGTAATATGTATATCATGTAGAGTCGAAATAAGGAAGAACTGAAAGTTACCACAAATTAGGTCTATTCTTCCTGAGATTTTTGTCGAAATAAGGAAGAACTGAAAGCATTAAACATTAATCTATCATTTTCATCATAAATCTGTCGAAATAAGGAAGAACTGAAAGGTTAATGTTAGATTAGTAATATGTATATCATGTAGAGTCGAAATAAGGAAGAACTGAAAGTTATAAGCTCTAGATAATATATATAATAAGGGAAGTCGAAATAAGGAAGAACTGAAAGTTGCCTCCTCTTTGATTTTATCAGGATCCTCTACGTCGAAATAAGGAAGAACTGAAAGTTACAACATCCACGTTTTGCCATTTGAGACCGAAGTCGAAATAAGGAAGAACTGAAAGTTGAGAACCCATTCGTAACGTATACCTTACCCATGTCGAAATAAGGAAGAACTGAAAGCCTCACGATATTAGGCGTAGCAGTGCATATTGGAGTCGAAATAAGGAAGAACTGAAAGATCCCTAGTATATTAGCAACTTCTAGCAAATGGTTAGTCGAAATAAGGAAGAACTGAAAGCCTTACTCTCACCCCTGAGACCGGGGGAGAAGGACGTCGAAATAAGGAAGAACTGAAAGTCTTTTTACATAAACCAAAAACAAAAGTAATGAGGTCGAAATAAGGAAGAACTGAAAGGCACACTCTGCTTTTTCTCTTAGTTTCACAACGCGTCGAAATAAGGAAGAACTGAAAGTTCACTCACCTCAATCCCCAGCTTTTCGGTAATGTCGAAATAAGGAAGAACTGAAAGAATAAAAATAACAAGTTTTTCAGATTGTGGAATTGTCGAAATAAGGAAGAACTGAAAGTTAAAAGTAAATAAACTGTTCCTGGATCATCAAAGTCGAAATAAGGAAGAACTGAAAGCTTCCTTCAGGTTTTGTACCGTGTCCTTATCGAGGTCGAAATAAGGAAGAACTGAAAGATCTTTTCGCCGAAAAACGCGTTGGGTTCAAGTATGTCGAAATAAGGAAGAACTGAAAGACTCTTGTTGTCCCTGCTGTTTCAACTGGTTAAGCGTCGAAATAAGGAAGAACTGAAAGCAATATCTCTTAATACCAGAGGACGGGACACCAGAGTCGAAATAAGGAAGAACTGAAAGATCATAGTCTTTCATTCCTATTATTACTCATTAATGTCGAAATAAGGAAGAACTGAAAGTCTAGTTTCTCGAATTTTGAATTCGGATATATCTGTCGAAATAAGGAAGAACTGAAAGTCTTGGCGTAGTGCTTATTTAGTAACAAACAAACGTCGAAATAAGGAAGAACTGAAAGACAAGATACTACTGTGACAGCGATAAACTCATTGCTGTCGAAATAAGGAAGAACTGAAAGTAACCACTGTAAAAATATATTCTTCTGTTTTCTGCATCGAAATAAGGAAGAACTGAAAGATATATTGATGTAACGTCACCGCCACCGCACCTCGTCGAAATAAGGAAGAACTGAAAGCGATTGAATGGTATTCCTGTTTACAAGTTACCAAAGTCGAAATAAGGAAGAACTGAAAGTTTACGTCTAACGTTATACTATCACCAGGTACTTGTCGAAATAAGGAAGAACTGAAAGTCAGCTCATTTATTTTTAGTACTTGTCTTACGTCTTGTCGAAATAAGGAAGAACTGAAAGTTTACGGCGTTAATTTCTGCCTGCTCCGTAATCCACGTCGAAATAAGGAAGAACTGAAAGTGATGATATCTAGTTACTACCATTTTTTCCACAAGTCGAAATAAGGAAGAACTGAAAGACTACATTGTGAGACTCAAAGATGGTACGGTGTTAGTCGAAATAAGGAAGAACTGAAAGAGTTTATCTTCTTTCGTCATCCTTCTCGGTGTTTTGTCGAAATAAGAAAGAACTAAATAAAAGCAAAGGAAAAACAGGGTATGATATATTACTATTAGAAGTAGATGAGTAAAAACTAATAGAAAGAGGAATAATTAGTGAAGATAGTTACGTAAAACTTATAGGTAAAGATAAAATTGAGTATATTATAAATACTATAAGGTACCATGGAATATGAAATAATAGATATAATCAAAGATTTGGAAAAGTTTTCTCCAAGGAATAATGAAGAATCTCTGAATAAAACGTCTAATTACATAAAAGAAAATTTGCAGAAAGCCGGAATAGATTTTTTAGATCAATATTTTTATGTTCCTATACCTTATGATGAAGGATCGTATATAATTTTAGATAATGGAGGAAAAATAATTGGAAAGGCAAATTCTTTTGTTTCAGGTTCTTTCGAAGAGAAAAATATATATTCAAGCCAAAATATAAAGCAAGAAATAAATATACCCCATATAAATTATAATCAGTATTATGATGCATTTTCTGGGGTAATTTTCTATGATTTTCCAGTAATAAATATAAAAAAATCAGATTTAATTAAGGTTGTAAATTCACAAAAAATAGAGGTTTATGTTAATGTAAAGAAAACATTAATAAAAACTGAAAATATATTAGTTGGAAATGTAAAAAATCCAAAAAACATAATTTTTACTCATTTTGATACAATATTTAATGGAGCTTTAGATAATTCTTCAGGAACAGCAACCTTATTATATGGAATAATAAATAATAAAGTAAATATTAAAGAAAATCTAATAGTATTCTCCGGTTGTGAAGAATTATCATATGATAAACCATATTATTGGGGATATGGTTATAGGTTTTTTGAGTATCAATATAAAGAAATATTAGAAAAAAGCGTAAAGATTATTGTATATGATATGTTTGGGCACTCAGAACCAATATTAACAAAAGAATACATTAAGGAAGCATTTCCGATAATGTCAGAATATTTATATGATAAATCTATACAGATAACGGAATCTAATAAAGATTGGATAAAATTCTATCATTCAGAAGCAGATACTATTGATAAAATAAACATAAATTACATCAAAGAAGCATTAGATCTATTGTTGAAAAATTTATAAATATATTAACTCTTTTTCACTCACCTTTTTCATCACCCTCCTAAAAGTTATCGTATTTTTTCTAAATCAAGATATGGCTCGATTTCCTTCAAAGACTGCTACCTTTGCGGGTACAAGTATACGATGTGCTTGTATTTCTTCCCGCTTTTTCACGTTTTTTACGTACCACTTCAACTCTAGTTCCGTAACATATAATTCAAACATTTACTTGAAAAGTTCTCTCACCTATATGCCAACCGTAATAGCAACTCATATAACAACACTGCTATTATTAACGATAGCATTGCGGCGAACAAAAACGACGTGACATAATATACCAGTATGTTGTTTTCGGAGGGTACAACGATTACGTTATAAAAACTTGGTTGTACAGTTGTGGAGTTCACATACACGCTCTCGTATACTTGCAACACTCCTCCTAGGGGAGGAAGGGAGAGATGACAAAAATGGGGACTCGTATACTTGCAACACTCCTCCCTCGTCGAATTAAGAAAGAACTGAGAGTCTAACTTCATACGGTCTAAGACATCGAGCCTTGGTCGAATTAAGAAAGAACTGAGAGCTTATAGTTTTCTCGTTTGTCTCTGCATAATCTAGTCGAATTAATAAAGTGAGAGTTAAAGTACATCACATACACGTTTTACGTTCTATCAAATTAAGAAAGAACTGAAAGGGGCTTTACATTCAGCTTAACGCAAAGGGTCTCATGTCGAAATAGGAAAGAACAGAATTGGACTCACTTAGTTACTCCAAAATAGTTATTAAACTCGTCACCGCATATCTCTTGAAATGTTCAAGTCTTTCACCGTTACCATAAGGACGAAATATTCAAGAACCTATTCAAATTTCACGGGCAAAATAAGTAAGACCGTCCTCCTATTTGAAATGCCTGACCTCCAACCCATGTTCCAGCCCCACAAGGGCTTCTTAAAACCCATACACGTATCCCCGTTGATAGATGAACACGGGAGCCCAGTCTTCCCTTACTATCACAAGGGGTCGTTAAAAGGGACGGACATAAACGGGACTTTCAAGTTTAAGGTCGGTGTGCCTCAGGAGTTAGCTGAAGTACTCTTCGAGAAATTTAAGGAAGACGTAGGGGTCAGGAATAGGACTAAGTTCGAAAACGAGCTCTTGGAGTTCGTGATAGTCGACGTGAAGGAAGACCGATACACTCTCCCAAAAAGGTTCAAACTCTGTTTCTCGCCCTCACTCCTCATCCACCCCTTGTTAGTGAACAGGGATATAAGGAAGTTCCTCCCTACACCTTCAGCCGTCTTCTGGGTACCCTATTCACTCCTAAAAGGCGACACTAACGTGAGTAAAGAGGAAGTGTTATCACTGGAGGAAGGGATAGTAGAGACCTGGAAAAACAGGCTTAAGACGATTTGGATACCTTACGACGGGAATAAGGAGCCAGTGCTCATAGGGAAGGTAGAGTACATAGTCCTGAAAGAGGACTTAATGAAGGTAGTTGAGACGGCACTGATCATGGGTGTCGGTGCGTCTAGAGCAAGCGGTTTCGGTCATGTGGAGTTATGCGACAAGGAGAGGGCAGTGATCGACGAAGACGACCAAGAAAACCCATCGTAGGACCAGTCGAGGAAGAAAGCCAAACGTGACCCCATGTCGGCAGGGAGAACCACTTTACTGTCAAAGCTTCCCTAGTGGTACAGACCGTAATGTAAGTCTTAGTTTTAGGAATAGTAGCAATGCTAAGCAACTAGTGGTACAGACCGTAATGTAAGGGAAAGAGGTTCAATAAGACTCCCGTAAGACTGTAACGCTTCTACGTAACTACTCGTTATTCTTAATCACTTCTAAATATCGTTTTGACAAGTTGTGTTTATATAGTATTACCGAAGTAGTAGTAGTTTTTATTCATGATCCCCTTAACTGATGACGGGCACTGCTCACGAGGTTTGGGGAGTGATAAAAGTGTGGATGGGAGGGTAGTGGCGTTCAGTAATAAACCTTTCGCTCAAACTTCAAGCATAGTATTAGCTAACATTGCCTATATAGGTGTTTCCCTCGACTAGCCCCAATGAGTTAAGGGTGACTGTGTATGACCCCTTAAGAGGGTGTCCATGGTGGGATTAGAAGTAATTAAAAGTAAGGAAAAGTTACGCCACGGGTAAACATTCCTGCGCTCATTATGGGCAAAGAGACCATAGCATGTACTAACGGCATTGCTAAAAAGGCTAAAAATATCATGAAAGCAGCACTACATACATATATTAAACATTTAGGCGGTAGGATACCGAAAATTATGAAGTCCTTGTACTCCGTCTGCTATTTGCCATCAGTAGCCAG
This sequence comes from Stygiolobus sp. CP850M, assembly GCF_037389425.1. Lineage (NCBI taxonomy): Archaea > Thermoproteati > Thermoproteota > Thermoprotei > Sulfolobales > Sulfolobaceae > Stygiolobus > Stygiolobus sp. CP850M. Next base: position 33,928 of record NZ_JBBHKR010000075.1, on the reverse strand, counting down.
ACGTAATAAGCTGGAGAATGGGCAACACACTCTGCAAAATTTGGGTAAAATGCTAAAAATTGATAAACAATAAACATTCCACATTGAAATTACCCCCTATAAAATATGGGGAGTAACCCTTTATGTTAACTTTTCTATCCTTGGAGTGTTTTCGTCAACCTTAAAGTAAATGTGAGGAACAGGGGTAAGGGGAATCCTTTTTTGTGGAAAAAGTAAAAGGGCTAGCATAAAAAGAAGGGACACGGATTTATAACCCCACCACTTTGGTGTGAGGGATTATGTTTGTCACAAACAAAAATAACAGTCCTATTCTTATCAGCACTAATCACATCTAGTCTTGTTTTCGTAATCCTTATTACTCGCTGAGTAGAAATTATTAAGAAATGGTGAGAACAACGAACTGGGACAATGAACTCCTCGAGGCGGCTGAGAATGGTGACTTGATTAAAGTACAAAAAGCACTAGAAAATGGGGCAGACCCAAACGCTGTAGATATTGACGGCGCGACGGCGTTGTATATAGCAGCATCTAATGGTCATGTTGAGATTGTCAAACTACTGCTAGAGCACGGGGCAAACCCAAACGCTGAAAATAAATACGGCTGGACACCATTGCACAGCGCAGCATTAAATGGTCATGTTGAGATTGTCAAACTACTGCTAGAGCGTGGAGCTGACCCAGACGCTAAAGATGATGACGACTTTACGCCACTACATTTGGCAGCAGAAAATGGTCATGTTGAGATTGTCAAACTACTGCTAGAGCGTGGAGCTGACCCAGACGCTAAAGATGATTACGGTAGTACACCACTACATTTGGCAGCAGAAAATGGTCATGTTGAGATTGTCAAACTACTGCTAGAGCGTGGAGCTGACCCAGACGCTAAAACTAATGACCTCTGGAAAGCCGGTAGTACACCATTGCATTTAGCAGCATCTAATGGTCATGTTGAGATTGTCAAACTACTGCTAGAGCACGGGGCAAACCCAAACGCTAAAGATGATGACGGTCAAACGCCATTGCATTTAGCAGCAGAAAATGGTCATGTTGACGTTGTTAGGGTTTTACTTGAGCGTGGTACTGATCCGCGGATTGCCGACAATGAGGGGCATATTCCCTTAGACTATGCTGAAGATAGTGCAATTCGTAGTTTACTTGAGAGTGCCATGAGAAATAGCTAGTCTGAAGTACCTAGAGGACCTAGGATACAAGGGAACGAAGCAACACGGGTAGATAATGGTGGTATTGAAAGAAAATCAGACGAAAATGAAACATTACCTATGGTAGAACAACAATCAATAATAAGAAACCAAGGCGTAATGTAAGTCCCCAACTACGAGATCTTGGAAACTATAGGTGTAGGCGGTTCCGCTATAGTTTATGAAGCAAGGAGGGAAAAAGATTCATTGCTTGTAACTATAAAAGCAGCAGTTATGGGACTTTAACGTAACTTAAAGATTTTCATCAGCCCAGGTGGTCCGCCTAAATGACGTTCTACGAACCTGAGGAACGCCTCCACGCTCCTCAGGTTAAGAGCCCCCACCAGCTCCCTGACAACGTTGGTCATGATGGTGAAGATCGTGAGGTAACCTTGGAGCCTCTCCCTCCTCCACGGTAGACCCAAAATCACCTCCTTAAAAATAAATCTATAGTGTAAATAAGTGTCTCTACTAGATTAATTGTAAAATTCTCTAGATTGAATAAATCTGGAAATAAAAGAATTAATAATAATCTAAACTCCTCTCTCCCCATCTCCCCCTTGAATACGGTATATAAGGAGTAGAGTATGATTGCCAGAACGAAGATCAACGTGCGGAAAACAAACTTAGTAGAACTAGTAAATGGGAGAAAAGCCTTAATGTTCCTATAGGAGGTCTCTATAGGACCTCTCACCTTATTATACAAATCCAACACTTCCCTCTTTGGTATCTCGAGGTTAGTAGCCCTAGCAAAATAAACAAACCTCTTCTTCTTTCTCCTCACTTTTTCCCTGCTATACACGAGGAGTCTGAACTTAACCTGCTCATCCTTCCTATGCCTCTTACTATTAGTCTCGTAATCACCGTCAAACTCCTCATAAACCTTAACGTCACCAACTGGGACGGCAACTATGTACTTAAACTGTGAAATGAAGTTGAGCACGTCGACAGTGTAGAAACCGGCGTCAAGTGTTATCAACCTTATCTTGAATCCCATTGCAATAACTTGCTCCACTAGAGCCTTCACTATCTCTTCCTTAGTCATACCGTTCACTTGTTGAATGAAGGCAAGTAAAAGTATTCTCCCCTTATACTTGGTTGTTGCAGTTGCGTAGTTCTACGAGTTTCCCTTCTCTGAACTTCCGAGTCCTTTCACCGGTTTCCCGTACCACGTCTTGGTTGTCCAGTCTATTGAAAGATCTATCTCTTTTACCCCCTTCAGTACTTCTAATGATATTTTTCTCACTCTTTCCAATAGTTTTTCAATTACTTCTATCCCTTGTTTCTCTACGTAGTTCCTCACGGTCTGTGGGGATACGTCGTACGCTCCGGACTTGTCCTCTATTGAATCATTCCACAAACACGCGAGATGAGAGTTTTTGCTACCTCATCTACCTTTTCCCCTTGGAAGTTCAACATGGAAAGTAATTTATATCCTATTTGTTGAATGTTTGGTGAGGGAGAATTGGTGTTACCATCTTCCTATGTCACGTGGTAATACTACACCTCCCTCACCTTAAACCCTTTCTTCAATTCTTTACACTCGTATAAATTCCATTATTTTTTATGGATTAGATATTATCCTATCAGAAATATTTTTCTAATATGATTTTGGGTCTACCGAGAGAGGTGAGACTTTCCGCCTCCTTAACCCCCTTTCTTTGTAAAGAAAAAGAAAATAATAAAATAAAAGAACTGTTATAATATTCATATTGTGATAATAAAAGTGCGAAGATAAAAACAAAAAATTTTTAAAATGTTTTAACAGAAGTAGAAAGGGGGATGAGGGGATGATGAACACGACACGAGTTGACCTATGATAGGACACCACTGCTCTGACCTGACCCCCTCATCCCTCTTCATTATTTATCTTTTCAACTATTAAGCTTTTCTTCTCATCCAATTTTGAAAAATTGAGCAAAGAATGAGGTTGAATTCTAACGTTAAATCTGCGACGTGAGAATAATTGTATAAACTCCCCAGTTGCTAAGAAAAATTCAACTAGTGTGTATAACTACTACTAAGAGTTCTGAGAATGAAAAACAGAAGAGTGAAAATGTAGGTCCAGTAAAAAGAAGCGCGTAAAGCCTTCTTTCTTTTCATAAAATTTTCTAAAAATGAAAATGAAAATTCTATAAGTCTCAAAAAAGTGTAAGTTAGTCTTCATAAAAAATACGTAAAATTGAAAGAGAAGGGAAAGTGTAAAAATTGTTTGCTAAAAATTTTGTAATTTTTAGTAGTAGTTATATATGCTATATCTCATTAAGAGAAGTTAAAATTTTTCTTATTTAACTTGAAAGTTTATTCAAAGAATTAGTTCAACTTTTTAATGATTTGGAAGATCAATATATAGAAAAGTTCATGGGCGGCTCTAAAGAGGCTAAACAAGGGATTGAAGCTGAAAGGGAATTAATTGAGTATTTTAGTAATAGTAAGGATGCACTGGTGTCTTGTGCTCAGAAATTAAGTATTAAAATACCTAATTCATTTGTTGTTATAAAGCCCGTTAACAGAATAAAATGTGACCTAATGATAAAAGGTGAGTTTACCATATGTATCTCAGTAAAGACTGTTACAGATGCTAGTTTTCACCAACTTGACAGAAGAGGGCTGGATGTCTGGAAGACAGTGTTAAATATGCCTGAAGATATATACAAAATTCTTTTAGACAGTATTCTAAGGAAGGCTAAAGATCCTAAAGCGGTATTCATTCTTCCTGAAGATAGGGATAAGATAAGTAAATTTATCAAGGACAATCTAAGCATAATATTAAAGGAAATTTTTATAAGAGATGAGGAGGATTTGAGAATCCTTGCAATTTGGGATAAAAGAGATGATATTCTCTGCATGTTTAATATTCAGGACGTGATATCATTTTTTATTAAACAACCAATTTCATTTTCTGATGAAGGTATTATTAAAATAGGTAAATATATTACTATGCAAAGAAAAGGTGGTAACGGAAGCCGTATTAAAAAACCTAAAATAGACCCCACTCATCCAGGCAACCAACTGCAGTTTAAATTTAAGCCTTTAGAATTCATGAATGATGCTAGAAAATTAATGAATAATTGTTGTCTCCATATCACTCAAACCTAAATACTCTCTTATACTTTCTTCAGCATGCTGAATATCACTTAAATCAACACTCATTGATTTTGAAGGTACTGGGATTTCTAGATAATCCTCCTCTAATAACCTCGTCCAGTTATCTGATATTCTCTTGCTGAAAATTTTTAGTATATATCTCATAATACTTGAGTTAAACCACGCTGCAATTAACGGATTGTTTTCTTTTAATATGTAGAAATTTTTTGATGCACACAAAGGCTTTTCACTATAATTGGCTAAAATCTTATGCTTAGTTAAATCTAGCTTATCATGAATAAAGATGTGGCCATATGGGGTCTTAGTTTGCAATTGCTTCCAAATATGTTGATACCATTTATCCCCGAATTTTAGAGCTGGTAGGTTTTGCTTCTCTCCCCACTCAATGTATTTCTTCAAATCACCTTCTGGTTCATCATCAATTGCGAGTGCGTAGAATTTAGGGTTTGATACTACTATTTCCTTATTGTAATACTCTGGCTTTCTAAGACATTTAACTAAATACCTCTTAGGAATACTTAGAATTTGTGCTTGGTTCTTAATTAGTACGGAGTCTTCTTCTTCCCTTAACACACTCCAATACTTATTGGGAATGAAAAAGAACTCTGGTCCGTACATCTCAACCCCTCTTAATATTTCACCTTTGCTTAGATAACGTAATAGACCCTTCTCTAATGCCCTTTCTATTATCTTAACCACCTTTCTTGCATTATCATAGTCAAATAAGCTGAGCCAGTTTCTATCTAGAAATTTAGGAACTTTTTTGACGTTAACGGTGTACAAACTCCTCAAATTACCATCATATTGGTAAATAGTGGTCTGTGTTTCGTGAAGCTCAAACAATTTTCTCTTTCTAAGGAAAATTATAAGCTCCTTGAAACCGCTGCCAGTACTAAACGAAGGCTCCTTAACGTTTTCTACCAGAGTGAGGATGTCGTACCGATACTTCAGAAATTCCTTTAATCCCCTCCCCTGACTAGTATAAAATGTGGAAGCTGGGATGACGAGCAAAGCATAACCGCCCTCTTTAAGTATGTAATCGATAAGGAATATTGAAAGTATGTGAAGTCCCGGATCCTTTCTTGAAATAAATTTTCCGTAGCCATGAGAAATCATGGATCCCAGTATCTCATTCCTATTACTTATCAAATGCCATCTAACGAAAGGAGGATTAGAAATTATTATATCAGCCTTATACTTCCATGCTATCTTGAACGCATCACCACATATAACTTCTACGTTATCATAAATTGAGGAAAGTACTTTACGCCCTAACTCACAAGGTTCTTTATTTATCTCAATACCAATAACCTTACTTGGTTTAATCAGATCATTAACTGAGGAAAGTAGAACACCAGAACCCATAAAGGGATCCATTAATACTATTCCTTCTCTATTTGGAATTTCCTTTACAAAAGATCTTATGACAGAAATTCCATCATAATTAGTATAATATGAAGATGTTCTTTTCCTATCTACAAGGTCTTGTACTTTATATTGCCTTTCGTCTATATACATAATCACACCTTTTTAACCACTATCTCGTTGTTATCATTAAGTATCCATTCTATTTCACTACCCTCGCTTATATCTAAGAGCCTCCTGACCGAAACTGGTACCGTAGTGTAGCCCTTACCCCACAACTTGCTCTTACCTAACACCCTAGCCATACTAGTAACTCTACTAGTAAACTTACTGGTAATATCATATAAACCTAACGCGAGCGTAGATGGTAATACCACTTAACTCCCCAGTTTGCTAAGAAAAATTCAACTACACGCGTAAATAGTTCTAAGTACTTCTTAACCTCGCTATAAGGTATCCTATACTTCCCTCCTTCAGTCGTTACCACCCTTATCCTCCCTTCTCTAATCCACCGTAGGAGAGTTGAGTATGAAATGCTGAGCAGTTGGCAAGCCTCCTTAGGCCTCAGTAGTTTCTCCACGAAATTAGTTGATAATAAATGAATACAAAAAGACCTCTGTTAACGTGAGACAGGGTTCACCCCTCCCCGTGACACGTGATCGCATGGTAAGGGACGGGAATATGTATTACATGTTGACTGAGTAGACTGGGCATGTGTTCATCATGTCACAGTTACTGCAGGCCCACTTTATTTTCTTGAACACTTGTTCTGCCCTCTCCTCCGGTTCCTCCGGTTCGCTCATCACCCAATTGAACGTCCTTTCTAAGTCGAACTTGTCCCTAGCTACCTTCCCCTCACATCTTAACTCCGTGACACTTGTCCCGCTCAGCCACCTAATGCCCTTGTTGTATATTACCAGCCCGATCACCGGGGCGCTCGTATAGTAGACAGCAGAGGCCATGTAAAAGCTCATCTCCCCTTTTAAGTGCCTCACCGTGTCAAGGAGTGTGACTTCCGCTACGAGTGCTACGGGGCCCTTCTTCGTACTTAGTAGGGCGAAATAGTCTGGTCTACCCCTTATTAGGTAGACTACTTTGTTCCCGTAGTAAGTCAACTGGAACTCCTTTTCCCTAGCGTAAGTTATTACCCTATCACACAAGGCCTCGTTTAGAGACTTGACCACTAAATTCGTCACCTTATCGTGGTCCCCTTTCATTTTCTCGACGTAGAGTGGTGTAGTATACTCTACTTGTCCGCACTGGGTAAGGATTTGGTACCTCCTCATCGGGCAAAGGGCTGACCATGAGAGCTGAGTAGCGGTGAGTTTACAATACTTCGAATTTTCTGTCTGAGACTTTCCTGCAACCCGACTTGGAACAGTCGATGGAAGCTTGATATTCGTCGTCTCGTACAACGATAATATACAAGTTATCGTGTTCTTCAAGGATTTTTTCAGCCATGGAGGAGACAAGTTGCGCTGTTTTATATCCGCCAACACCTGCGTAGACTGATCTGTTGACCATGGAAAGACCCAGACCCCTGAGGTATCTCCTGATTTTACCCCTGACTTTTTCTGACGAGATGTCAAAAGCGACCACCACGTACATATCTTACTTTAAGCTTTCACGAATATTAACCTTGAGGTTAATCCGGAGGACTTCCGGAGTTCAAGATCTTTCTTATTTTGACACTAGAGCCTGGCAGCATTAGCTAACCCTATACCCCCTTTCAGTACTCGGCAAACTGGTGGTAAACAGCATCTTTCAGTTCTTTCTTATTTCGACGCAATAGTCACTGAATGGGAAAATCTTCCATCGTCCTTTCAGTTCTTCCTTATTTCGACAACAAGCTAGCAAACGTATTAAATTCGTTAGTTGCTTTCAGTTCTTCCTTATTTCGACTACTCGAAAAAATAACTATAACGAAGCAACAGTACTTTCAGTTCTTCCTTATTTCGACAAACTGTTAATCTTATTTAACGTATGAGTGTAAACTTTCAGTTCTTCCTTATTTCGACTCAGGTGGTATTTTCTATGCAGTAATTGCTACCATCTTTCAGTTCTTCCTTATTTCGACGTCAGACAAAGCAGTTAGATGTTGGGAATTGTTCCTTTCAGTTCTTCCTTATTTCGACATGCCAAGAAATATAGTAATGTAGTATACTTGGCCTTTCAGTTCTTCCTTATTTCGACTTAAGAAATAAAAATGTTAATCCTAAACCGAAATCTTTCAGTTCTTCCTTATTTCGACTTGAGGCTAAATCGCCTAATAACGGTAAAAGATTCTTTCAGTTCTTCCTTATTTCGACAACATCGCAAAGCCGTTTATATTTATATCAAATATCTTTCAGTTCTTCCTTATTTCGACAAAAAATGACGACAAATAGTCAAAAACTTTTTGCGGCTTTCAGTTCTTCCTTATTTCGACTAGAGGAAGCAGTGGTTATGTGGTTGGTCCAAAATAACTTTCAGTTCTTCCTTATTTCGACCAAGCGGAAGAAAGTTAATGGAACTAGCTGTCTTTTTTCAGTTCTTCCTTATTTCGACAAACGAATTACAAAAGCAGAAACTAATTGACTATTCTTTCAGTTCTTCCTTATTTCGACTAATGATTGCAATCATGGGGTGAGGTGAATGGTCTTTCAGTTCTTCCTTATTTCGACTTAAAGGAAGAAAGGTTTACAAAACTTTCCCTCTCTTTCAGTTCTTCCTTATTTCGACTGTTATATTTTCATAATATGTTGTGGAACTCATTCTTTCAGTTCTTCCTTATTTCGACACCATATGTTTGGCTAATTTAAACGCAATAATTTGCTTTCAGTTCTTCCTTATTTCGACAAAAACTTCTAGAAGAGGAGGGAGGAGGAAGAAACTTTCAGTTCTTCCTTATTTCGACAGGGGGTAGAATTGGGGGTACTCCACCTAAATTATCTTTCAGTTCTTCCTTATTTCGACAGTATGCTAATAAAGCTAGAGAAGTTTTCGAAAACTTTCAGTTCTTCCTTATTTCGACGTATGATGAGGAGTTAGAGGCTGTAATAAGAATTGTCTTTCAGTTCTTCCTTATTTCGACGGATCCAGCCCCAGAAAGTCAGTATCTCTGAAAACTTTCAGTTCTTCCTTATTTCGACACCAGTACAACGGGCAAGTATTTCCAGAAGTTAACTTTCAGTTCTTCCTTATTTCGACAGTTATACGCGTTCTGTATCGCGTTGTTTGCAGCCTTTCAGTTCTTCCTTATTTCGACTAGAGGTAGATGAGGTATATAGTGTTAATTTCGATCTTTCAGTTCTTCCTTATTTCGACCATGGTGGAGATCCAGTAACAATATCAAACCTCTGCTTTCAGTTCTTCCTTATTTCGACGTGACAACAGTTGTACATAAACGTAACGTCTCTGCTTTCAGTTCTTCCTTATTTCGACAAGTGGCGAATGCACTTCTCTTAGACGTGAAAAAGCTTTCAGTTCTTCCTTATTTCGACATACGTAATAGGACAACACGTGTGGATAAGTAATCCTTTCAGTTCTTCCTTATTTCGACTCTATACAAAGAGAATTTTAGGGCGATGATGAGACTTTCAGTTCTTCCTTATTTCGACACAATTGCTTTATTGGGTACGGATAATTAAGACGGCTTTCACTTCTTCCTTATTTCGACAAAGATGAAAGAAATTGTAGATAAAGAGATAAAGCTTTCAGTTCTTCCTTATTTCGACTTAGAACAGTTAAAGAATTCAAAGGCAGAGATGGCTTTCAGTTCTTCCTTATTTCGACGTATAAATCATGAGTTTTTCCGCTTAAAAAATAACTTTCAGTTCTTCCTTATTTCGACGACATGCTGAGGAGATGAGGAACGGCTTAGAAGCCTTTCAGTTCTTCCTTATTTCGACAGGGAACCCTCGCTCTTCAAGATATGTAGGAAGTCCTTTCAGTTCTTCCTTATTTCGACTAAATTGTTTGGTAATATTTTTTTGTACCTCCTTTCAGTTCTTCCTTATTTCGACCATCTGCTCCATCAAAACCGTAATTTAACGCTTCTCTTTCAGTTCTTCCTTATTTCGACAATATCGGGGGAGGGTAAAAAGCGTTTTGAGAGATCTTTCAGTTCTTCCTTATTTCGACGAAATTTTAGGAGGGGATTGGAGATAATTGTAAACTTTCAGTTCTTCCTTATTTCGACGAGACAAGTTAATAAGCGTATTAAATTTGTTTCTAGCTTTCAGTTCTTCCTTATTTCGACAGATTAAAAAAGGATTAGACTGAAAGAGCTATTCCTTTCAGTTCTTCCTTATTTCGACAGGGCCTTTATCATATTTCGTCTGGAAGCATTTACGCTTTCAGTTCTTCCTTATTTCGACTATGTCTTCGATGGGCGACCCATAGATTTTAGGACTTTCAGTTCTTCCTTATTTCGACTTATTTGAGGAGGTTTGGGGATTTGTTTGAGGTTCTTTCAGTTCTTCCTTATTTCGACTTTTCTATTAGGAGGTTTATATTTTCTATCGGAATCTTTCAGTTCTTCCTTATTTCGACAGTATGAGTATGAAATATGAAATCCTAAAAGTTGCTTTCAGTTCTTCCTTATTTCGACTAGATCTGTTTCGTCTAACTCTCTCTTTTTTTATAACTTTCAGTTCTTCCTTATTTCGACAAAGATTGGACCAGATGTAAAAAATCGAGAGATAGCTTTCAGTTCTTCCTTATTTCGACTGTATTTTTGACCTGCTTTGTATTTCTATTCCAACTGCTTTCAGTTCTTCCTTATTTCGACTTATGTCCCCCGAGATTTCAGCATGGTTGGGGCTTCTTTCAGTTCTTCCTTATTTCGACTAAAAAATGCATTAGAATATATAAAAGATTATTACTTTCAGTTCTTCCTTATTTCGACTTGGTGAAGTCGAAGACAAACAAAAGAAAATTGGCTTTCAGTTCTTCCTTATTTCGACTATACAGAAACACCAACTTACGCTAATCTAGTCTACTTTCAGTTCTTCCTTATTTCGACCTAAAGGTCCTATTAGCGATATTCCTCTACGCCTCTTTCAGTTCTTCCTTATTTCGACTTACGTACGACCACATCCAAGTAGGGAATGACACCATCTTTCAGTTCTTCCTTATTTCGACTACTGTCGTTGGTTTGTTGATCGTTATTGTTGCGCTTTCAGTTCTTCCTTATTTCGACACCTTTACCTAACACCTCTACAACTATCTTCCTACTTTCAGTTCTTCCTTATTTCGACAACCAAACTTCAAATAAAACAAATCCCCAAAATCTCTTTCAGTTCTTCCTTATTTCGACTGTAGCTCAGGTTGAAGAAACTAATGAGATGGCTGACTTTCAGTTCTTCCTTATTTCGACTTTATCAGTCAGCTGTTTTTGATGAAACATATTTCTTTCAGTTCTTCCTTATTTCGACTTATTTTTTTCTTTTTCAAATTTCTATTTCTTCACTTTCAGTTCTTCCTTATTTCGACGACAAAGCTGTAGCATGCTATGAGCTGTTTAGAGTCTTTCAGTTCTTCCTTATTTCGACACTAGTTAATTTCGTTAACGACGTCAAAGACGTTTACTTTCAGTTCTTCCTTATTTCGACGTTCAAAGGACAAACTAGAAGTAGAATTTGTAGACTTTCAGTTCTTCCTTATTTCGACATAATCATTCCATAAAGGATTTCAGTGAAGAATGACTTTCAGTTCTTCCTTATTTCGACCAACAAGCTGTTGAACAGTTGCACTTCCAGAAAATCTTTCAGTTCTTCCTTATTTCGACATTTACTTTCACCTTACGTCTAGCCATGTCCTTTCTTTCAGTTCTTCCTTATTTCGACTTTGATGGAACTAGAAGATACGTAGGCAATCAAACTTTCAGTTCTTCCTTATTTCGACCTTTTTGAATTTCTTGACAAGATTCATTTTCCATTCTTTCAGTTCTTCCTTATTTCGACAAGCGTCGGTAATAGCTAATACTTCTTTTGCTAACTTTCAGTTCTTCCTTATTTCGACTTTTTCTTGCTGCTCATTCTCTTCATCATTTTTCCTTTCAGTTCTTCCTTATTTCGACTGGATCAGCAAACGGGAGGTCTCCAAGTCCAATTCTTTCAGTTCTTCCTTATTTCGACGAGATAAAGTTTTTTGCACAATTTATAATAGTAGCTTTCAGTTCTTCCTTATTTCGACGTTGTACGAAATTTTTTCAGCTTCTTGAATTTCTCCTTTCAGTTCTTCCTTATTTCGACCTTATTATATGCTTATTTATCGAAATTAGGTTTAAACTTTCAGTTCTTCCTTATTTCGACCGTGCGTTTCCCCGACGTCGCTTTTTGTGTGTGTTTTACACTATTCTCTAGTTATAGTGTAGAAACTGTTACTAAAAAATGTTGTTTTTCAACTTTGATTGACGGGTTGGGGTGTAGAAATTATGTATATCTCCTTTCTTTTTCGTCTTCGTTTCTACAGTAAAGTTAATAACCCCTATTTAAAGGTGATAGAAAGCGTTGGGTTCTGAGCCTTAATTTCAACTGAATAAACGACGGTGGTAAAAATAGAAGATTTTTATCAGCGGTGGATTAAGGGAGAAATACAGTTTAATTAAAAAGAAAAAACTGATAGAAAACCTAGACTTTAACTTACTTTATGATTTATAGCATTTATTGTAATGTTAATGATATCATTTTATAAACTTAACTGTTAAGGGGGAAAAACCTGTGATAAACTAGACTGAGTTCAGTTTAAATTAGTAGAAATATGGGGGAAAAGACTAAGTTACATCACACAAAAAACTAGACTTTTATTTGAACGCGTAATACCAAAACGAGAAAATTGATGACGCGAGGCGGATGGGGTAAACGGTTGTCAAATAGAACGTCGTGATCAGCGTGGTGAAGGTGTTACTGTCCTACCACGTGTTATAGTTGTGTAAAAAGTCCTCTCAGTCTCTCCCCTTTTCTTTTACCGGAGCCTACATGCGGAAGTGTACCACGAGATTTCGCACGGATATAGGTCTGATAAGAGAGTGTAGTTACGAGGAGTTCTTACAAGTTATGTCTAGTGGTTAGCCTAGTGCCCTTGTAATGTATAGGCAGGGCGTTCTTACAAGTTTCGCCCAGACAGCATTTTATTTATACTATGGCCCTTATGTTGACGGTGAGGTAGAAAGGTTTAACAGCATTTCATTTACACTCAAAAAACGACCATATCACTTCTAGTCGACTCTCCAAATTCTCGTTCTCTTCAAAACTCAAAAAACGACCATATCACTTCCGATGACAGTATTGCCGAAAAGGATTTTATTTACACTCAAAAAACGACTGATTCGTAGCTCTTAAGTAAACTATTCACTATCGTCAACGTAGTGTGAGAGTTCACCTAGTTCCACTGATAGTTCAAATTGACTATTCATGGCGAGCAAGAAAGAGACATCATTATCGACACTAAGTAGTTCCTCTTTACTACTCTACTTCCATCAGCTTTTTCCGCATTTAAGACACACTAAGTAGTTCCTCTTTACTAATGCCGACGTATGACCAGATTCCATCACGCGTCTTTCCATGTGTGGCTTAGCCTGCACGAGCTGGTCGGGGACGTACACACGATTTATTGGGAGTCTAACGGCTTAACGTCTTATTTCGACTAGAGCCGGGGTCACACACTCTATTTTAATCCTCACTACACATATTAGGTATTATGTCAACTTTTGTAGTTCGAAGGGTCACGGTGCCTGTATCCGACAAGTACCATTTGGGTTTGAGGCTGAGGCAGTTCCAGTACGAGTTGAAGGAGGCTGTAGAAAAGAACGAGAAGGTCGTGCTTAGCACCCCTACCGGGTCTGGGAAGACCTTCTCCCTCCTCCTCTCAAAGCATTCAGTAGGCCTTTACCCTATATTGGAGCTGCTTAACGACCAGTATAGAAGTCTGACCTCGCTTTTTGAAAATCAGGGTCTCATACCCGCGAACAAGGGAGACAATTACACAATTTACGAGGTCAACAACGAGGTGGTTGGGATATTCAAGGTGAGCCAGACTCTATGCAAGGGCAAGTTGGACGAGTGTATACTGGACATAAAGGTGGACCGTAAGGTAGTGTTGACGACCCCCGACACTTTCCACTTATATAACGAGTTGTTGGCGAAGCCCGGCTATGTAGCCCTCTCTCTCATGTCCGGTACGAGTGAACTCCCGGTGGGGAGTGTGACTAGGAGAGAGATTGTCAACAAGTTGAAGCACTTCGTAGGGCTTTTCAAAGGGGACTTGGTATTCGTGGACGAGTTCCACTTATACGACCCTTACCAGTTGAGGTCTCTGATCATCACCCTGAAGATCCTGAAGAAGATCCACGACCATGAGTTCTCCTTAGTGCTATCTTCAGCTACCCCGTCCAAGGAAAACGTGGTGAGGGTAGAGAGGGAACTGGCCTATAAGTTCAAGGAAATCAGGGCTGAGGGGGGAGGAGGTGACGTAATTAGGGGTGACACTAAAGTCGAGGTGATAGAAGTAGAGGCGAAGGGTGAGACTAAGTTGTCGAGGTTCGTAAGTGCAGGCGACGCAGTGCCGGGGTTGATCAGGAAGGGGTTACTGGACCGCGTGTACGAGAAGTTAAAGGCTGAGAAACTGAAGGGGATAATAGTGGTGGACAAAGTGGGACAAGCGTTGGAAGTGGCGAAGGCGATTTATGAGAGGTTCGGTATAAGACCCGTGTGTAAGACCTCGATTGTGGGGGACTTCTGCGGTGATGACGATACCTTCGTAGTCGGTAGCTCTGCGATAACTCAGGGGGTGGACTACCCAAACGTGTATTACGGGCTGATAGCAAGGTTTTTCGGAGAGGCGGCAATTCAAGCCTTCGGTAGGGTCGGGAGGAAGATGAAGGAGTGTGAAGTACATCTGGTAGTGCCTAGGGGTGGGGTTAAGGAAGTGCCTTCAAGAGAGATAAGTTACGATGAGTTCGTTAAGTGGGTGAGGGAGAACTATCCGAAAATAAGTGAGGTGAGGGTAGGAGAAGAGGTGGACTCCTTTAGGGAGGAATTGTTGGTGAATTCAGCGGTGCTGGTTTATAAGAGGTTGACCGGGCACCAGTTGGGCTTAGAGAAGTTACCCGATAAGAGGTACTATTTAGGGGATGTGGACTCGTTAAAGCTGTTATATTACTTCAGGTACACTGGCCCGTCTGTGAGATATAAATTCGGGGGGAGTGAGGGGGAGGCTGATCTGTCCACGGTGATGAGGAACTTCTCGTTTGAGGTGAAAGGAGACGTGTTCTATCTGTCGTTAGGAGGTAGGAAAGGGGTCGTAGCGAAGTGCAGTCAAGACGCGTTAAAGAACCTCGTGGGGATGGTCGTGTCTAAGAGGTTCTTGGAGGAAATGTTAGGTTGTAGTTTTGAGGACGAGGATGGTAACCAGTTGAGGTTAGGTGACCAATTGTTTTTAGTGTTAAAAGACGTTGACTATTGTGACAGACTAGTGAGTATGGCGAGGGCGATAGGTGTTAAGAACGACGATGAGTACTGTCTAGTGTTTTATTGATGAGACGGAGGGTGACTAGGTAGGCTGGTTTGTGGGGGGGGGGGCAGCGGAACCGACATAAATCGAATTGGTATCCTCAACAAGGCGTGTGGAGAGGTTATTGTTCTATTATCGATACCTTGATAAAAAGGAGGATCGTGACTGTTGTGTCTGATGGGGAGTTATCCATCCTGAAAAGTGGAGGAAGTTATTATATGACGACGAACCTTTGTACAGACGGAGTGCCGTGGGAGTTGAAGAAGAAGATAATTACGAGTGTGATAGAGAAGAGACCGAGCACCGTAGGAGTTAATGTGTCTTTCTCTGAAGTTCTGTTCGTCATTCTACACTCTCTAGAAGTTATACACCCCAAGACGTACCGGGTGTTTAGAGGGTAATACCGTTTTTACAGTCAAATTCGGTAATTCCAGAGGACTTGCCCTTTTTCGAAATAAATATAAATGTGGACTGATTAAGTAAAACTGATGACTGGATTTTCAGACACTTTCACTGAAGCCCTGAAGCTTTTCCACCCGTTCTTGGGGGCGGAGAACTGGAAGTACAGTGCTACTCTCCCGGCTTTCCTCCACTCGGCGTCAGCCGCGTACACGGCATACTCCTTGGCGAATATTGTAAACCCTGATCTCAGTGAGACAGCCTTCTACGCAGCCCTACTCCACGACTTTTACCAAAAAGTACACAAGGAAGTGACGGGATTAAGGGAGTTCGTAAAAGGGTTTGTGGACGACAAGGAAGCCCTTGACGCCATAAATTACAACTTAGCAGAGAACCCCGATGTTATGCCTGATCTGGGTTGGTTGGTCTGGTTTGGGGACATGGTTCAAGCGAAGGACATGAACGTCGTGGAGATGGAGAGGCTGATACAAAAGGTCTCGGAGAAGTACAAAAAGAAACTTTACACTTACTTCATCACCGTGACTTTACCGCAGATCGGGACTAGGAGTGCCTTAATGAACGCTGCTTTGTCGAAGATACCTGAAGACTCCTTAGTGCTGTTGAGTAAGGACGGGGCGTATGTGATCACCGACAAACTGTTACAGATGCCTTTAACTGTTGACATAAATGATATACGCTTTGCCTTACCCGAATCAATAAAGAGTAGTTGGGCTGAGACAGACCCGGCTCTGTTAGAGGACTTTGAAAACGGTGAACCCAAGGTCTACACAGAAGGTATGTTATATAACTTAGCGATTCGGGGGTTCGACGTAGGAAGTAAACCTGAAAAGGTTTGCCTAACCTGCGGGTTACCGGCACCTAAGCTGTATGCCCCTCAGGCTTACGGTTACGCCCTTTATTCTAGGAGTAATAACGAGAAGTGGAGCCCTAAGGTAAAGCCCCTCACGAATCTGAACGCCGACTTCGGCAAGAGGAACAGGAAGTACGGTATGTGTTTCTGGTGTGCGTATGACTCGGCTTATTTAGCTTATAACTCATTTACGTCCGCACGTAACGAGGAAAAGCACTTCTTAGTAGGGTACTTCACCAGAGTAGTTCCTAAAAAACTCGTTGATGACTTGGCGATGTTGTTGGGAGCTAACGTGGACTTTCGTGAGGTGGGTGGTATTGACTTAGACGACTTCGAACAAGGGTTTGAGGACTGGGTGTCCTTTGTAGATTCATTAACCGGGAAGGGAATATTCCAAGAAAAACCTATGAGCGTAATAGTTGATTACAGCTCGGCTTTAGTAGTTAGGGACTTCGGTTCCGTTGTGAAAAACGGGAAAAGGTCATATTTATTAGGCGATGAACCCATCTTAGGGTTTGTTAAGCTGCTCCCTTCCTTGGCTACACTGGCCATGGTTTCCATGTTCTATCCCCTGAAGGTTACATTGTTACCTGACCAAGTGATCCCTGACAGAGTGATCTCTTACGGTAAGTCCTTCGCTATGCTCGAGTATAACCCCTACTACCCGAAGGAGAACACGTCCCTACCACCCGTAACGTTAGCTCTGCTCCACTGCCTGAAAGTATACTCGGAGGAGAGGGAGAGGATGGAGGTCTTGGACATGAGCCCTGAATTCACTAAGGTAGCCTTACACTCAATTTGCCCCAAACTAGGGGAGTCCCTCACGTTTTTTAAATCCGATATGAAAAGGTTTTACGGGGTGAGAAGATGAGTGAAAAAGGTGAGAAAGTAAACGAAGTAGAGGATTTAAGAAGGGAGTTAGGTCTGGAAAGAAAAGACCTAGACCTAGGGGACTACATGGTAGCAATGGGTAAGATATTGTCGTTCAAGGCATGGGGCAACCCCTCCGCTCACTCCGTTACGAAGGAAGTCAGGGAGGCGTTAGAGGAAGTGAGGAAGAACCCCACCGGTGACGTTGAAGAAATAATAAAAGTTATGGTATCTCAGGACACACCGTTCTATAGGGCGGACTTGTCAATGCTCTATAGGGAGGCCTTAGAGGGGTTGCTCAGGACATTTGCAGAAAAGATGAGGAACATGAGCCCTAGGGAGTCGAGGAAACTGATGAACCTCGTGTTAGAAGGAATATACAACAATGCAGTTTTTTACAGCCCCACTTTAGGGGCTAAGATAATTGATATTATGAAAGGAGGTGGTAAGAAAGATGAGTAATACGTATTTCAGGGTAAGGGGAGAAAGTGATAGGATTTTTTCTAAAGGGTATAAGGTAGAGGTAGTGTACGCCATAATATCTAAAGGGGTACCGCTGTTCAGGACTGAAGGCGTGGGAGACATAAGCACGGTGAACATGGTAGTAGACAAAGAGAACTATGAGCTACCGGTGATACTACCCGAGAAGATACAGGCTAAGCTGAGAAGGACTATGTTGGAAGTATTGAGGAGAGAGTACTCCTCGTTCGACACAGACACCAAGAAGCATATCATGGAGTCTGCAAGTAAGGCAAAATATAAGAAGGTAAGTAAGGACAAGCTTGAATGGAACTGTTTCATAGCTCCCCCGATGCAGAGGACTCAGGCTACTGACATAGGCATGTGCGGATACTGTCCTTCATGCACGACCATGGGGAACATTACGGACGATACCGTGATGGATGACATCAACACGGCTTACGGTATTAAGAGCAGGGTAGCCCACGATATAGCCTTCTCTTGTATAGAGTATAGACAAGCAGTAATGGAAATGACCCACAATAAAGTCGCAGAGGGCGTGAGCTACACGGGACAGAGCTTATACTCAGAGATCCACGTAGCACCCGGGGTTGTGTTTATAGGCAAGTCGACACTCTATGACGTCACTCAGAACGAGTTCGCAATAATAGTGGACTCATTGTCCCGGATCACAAGGATGGGAGGTAGGGAGACTAAGGACGGGTCTGTTGAAGTCAAAATCCTAGGGGTGAAGTTTAGTGATAGAGAGACTGTCAGCAGTTACGACTTAGCGAGGGAGGTGTTAAAGGCAAGCCACGGTAAAATGACTGACCCAGAAGAGGTAATAAGTAAAGTTAGGGAGTACCTAAAGAATAAAGGCTTCCAAGAGGTAGCTATTAACGGTGGGGTGATTAAGATAGGAGGGAATGAAATCAAGGTGAACTATAAGGAGGCTTGGTTAGACTCGTTAGACTACGCCGGTAAAATCAGGGAGTTTATTGAGAGGGCTGAGAACAAGAAGAAGAGTACGGAAGAGTCTGGTCAAAGCGGTAAAGGCAAGGGGAGAGGTGGCAAGAAGAAAGAAGGGGAGGACCAAAGTAGCGAAGCGGAGTAAAGGTAACTATGTACGTTTATAAAGCTGAACTAGTAACCCACAGTATAATGTGGTTCAACACTTCGTCCTATCCCCATTCCAAGGGGTATGTCCAAAAAATATTACCAGTAATCCATAACTACCCGTTGGCACTGGCTTTTTTAGGACATATTGTAGACGGTAGCTATGTAGGTGCTTATAACGCACCGCATTATAGGGACTTGCAAGAAGTGTACAATGAGACCGGTTTATACGTTTACCCGGCAGTATTCGAGAGGACTTTCCACATGAGGCTGACTATGTCTATGGGGGAGAGTGATTATATATTGTATAAACCCCAGACGAGGTGGGCTGTCCCGTTGATAACTACTAATAATGTTTTAGCACCGGGTTCAAAGGCTGTGGGTTATGTAATATCTGACAAACCGTTAAACGTGAACTACATAAGAGTGGGGGTAAAGAGGGGGATAGTGAGAGTTTCGCTTCAGGAAGTTAAAAAATATGTGGAAGTAAAGGACATACACCCCAACGTGGCTTATAACGTCAAAGACGTTACAGCTTCAAACTATTTTGTCCTGCTGAAGCATAGAGCGGGAGATGTGGGGTTCAGCGGTGACGTAAAGAGGGGGTTGTCCTTTGAGGAGCAAGGGGAAGTTGTCTATCTACCGTTACCAGATTTCATATAAACTTTTTTAAATAGTGTGAATCTGGGTTTATTCAGCTTCTACCTGTAAAAACTAAAGAGACTTAAGGTGGAAAGTCTTTGCCTCCATTTTCTATTACAACTGTTACCTTGTTGGGCTAATCTATTTCATTAACTCCTATAGGTACAGACCGATTTACATTTAAAAAATCCTAAAGACTTTAAAACGCTAACACAAATTCGATTCTATGCAACGACTATCCAAGCTCAGCGTACCCCATACGCTTTCTGGGATATATTCTAAGTCTAAATAGTCTCCGAAAAGAACTAATTGATTCCTATAAGTGTTCCAGTAATCCTCTAGGAAGTCGCCCTCATAAATATTAGGGACAACTGGTGCATAACTTTTAGGCGTATTGGGCGGCATCTTGTGCCTAACTCTTTTTATTCAGATAACTCCTCTGTTTAGCCAGATATTGCTTATCTTTCTTCAAAACGGTACTTATAAGTCTCAATCTTACTCCTCAAGTTATCAACCAACATCTAACCTCAAAGCTCACATTCTTTTCCTTCATAGACTCCTCAGCCTTTGCTCAATACTTCTTAGCTCTCAAGTAGAGGGCTTCGTTGTAATAAGCTACAACGATCTGCAAATACATCACGCCAAGTATAGCTAGTCCTGCAACGTAATTTTCCGATTCCTTATCCGAAAACACTAACGTCTTTTCATACCTCTTAATTACCTTCCCGTTGACAGTCTTTCCGCTCTCTGGAGCGGAACTCAATACCGGCTTTCCTTATACTCACGACGATCTTATACTAAGCTTCATAAGATATCTGTTAAGGTAGTTAACATACTACACACTTCATGCTTTATCACTTCTTCAGATTCGGATTTCAATTCGAAAAGACATTACTAGGTAATTCATAGTTATTGTAAAAGCTTCAAATTACATAGAATAATTTACGTAGATTAGTTATGGAATATACTCCAATTCTCCTCCGATGAGTTTTTGGAATATACTCCAAAAGTTTAAAAACGCAAAAGACTTTTATTATTCGTGAATGTTGAGGAAATAAAAAGTGTCTTAAAAGAGCAAAGGGAAGACGCTGATAACTTAATGAGTAAAGCAATATCCAGAGATGTGCCTAAAGAAGAATTATTAGTAAATCTGTCAATCCCTAACGTTTTGGCTATATTAGGGGTAAGAAGAAGTGGTAAGTCTACATTATCACTCTTATTATTGAAGGACAAGAAATTTGCCTACGTTGACTTTGATGATGAAAGGTTGAGAAATTTAAAAGCCGAGGAACTACATATGGTGGAACAAGCCATTTATGAACTTTACGGCAATACGAATTACATTCTCTTTGACGAAATACAGAATATACCGGGTTGGGAACCTTTTGTGAGCAGGTTAAGGAAAACTAAAAGAATAGTCTTGACCGGGAGTAATTCAAAATTGCTTTCCGGCGAACTAGCCACTAGCTTAACTGGTAGACATGTGGATTTCATCCTTTTTCCCTTTTCATTTAAGGAGTTCCTGAGGTTTAAAGGACTTAATTACACAGAACCTTTTACTACAAGGGAGCGGGCTGAGATTAAAAATTATTTAAGGGAGTATATGAGCATTGGAGGTTTTCCCGAAGCATTGCTACTTAACAGTAAGCAAATAATAAACAGTATTTACAACGACATTCTCTTAAGGGATGTAGTTCAAAGGTTGAAAATAAGGAGGATATCTAAGTTTAAAGACTTCTCATCAGCTATAATCTCCCTTTACTCTTCTGAAGTTTCTCTAAATAGAATTGCCAAGATGCTCAAAGTTGATTATAAAACTATAGATGAGTGGTTTTACGGCTTGTCTTCAAGTTACTTAATTTATCCCGTGGAAAGATATACTGGGAAGTTAAGCAGGATCGCTGAGAATAAGAAGGTTTATGTGGTTGATACGGGCATAATTCAAGAAGTGTCCGTTAAAAAAGATTTTGGGAGACTAATGGAAAATTTAGTTGCAGTATATTTACTTAGGAAAAATCAAAATAGGGGTGTTTACTTTGTTAAAGGAGAGGATTATGAGGTGGACTTTTTAGACGAGAAAAGCGGGGAGTTAATTCAAGTAACTTACGATGAAGATGGAATAAAGGAAAGGGAGTTAAGCTCTTTGGTTAAAGCCTCCTCATTATTAGGTTTTAAACCCAAAATCATAACATGGGATAGGGAGGAAGTAATGGATTATAGTGGTAAGAAAATCATGATGGAACCATTGTGGAAGATTTTATTGAAGTAATCTCCTTTTATGCCGAGCATAAACGAGCGTGTCTTCAGTGTTTATTACTATGTTATCTACATTTCCATAATTTATTCACATTATGAAATATCTTATTTATTACATATTCTCTTTGTAAAAAGCCAACATTTGATAGTAGGTATCGGGGAAGGCGTCTCGAAAGTTACCACTTTATAAGGAGTCGACATTTGATAAATATGTAGATTAAGGATAACATCATGGACATGCCTTGCCGTCGCTTAGCTATAAGTATTACTTAAAGGTAGATACATGATAATTAGAGAGGGTATCTCTAGTCCTTCATTTGGGTCTCATAATCTCGCTAAGCGAGTAAGCTTTTAGGTAGGGTATGGGAGGGCTTTTAACGAGGTTAAAAGATATGTTCCTGAAGAAGGTGGATTAGTGGCGATTACAACCTATACTACTGGTTTAAAGGATCTCACACAGAAATTCTCCGGTAAACCCAAACGAGTATCTTCGCTCCTCACTTTAGGTTCAAGAGTCAAAGGCTTTGAATAGAAGCGTGGAAATAATCAAGTACTCATTTAACCATAGGACTCAAAGCTCATCAGCATCAACAATCCTAACGGTCATTCACTCGAAGTTCACACTATAACTTACAAAAAATGGGGATTAAAGGAGTGGAAAGCCTATCCAAGGGGATGGATAGCCCGTGTTCTTTGTTGAGATATCTCTTAGTAATGCTAATGAAGCCCCCCAGCTTAATGGGACTTTGGAAGGAGCAACCGTTTCCTCCTTCAAGGGACTAGAGCTCGGCAATGAAAGTCCCATCTTCAGATGGGAGCGGTTCTCTGAGCCACTCGACTGCTCACCATATGTAATCCCTAATCAATGGGTGGAACGATGAGATGGGAACCCTCACCCTGGAAGGGTGACGAGGAGTCAGATTAGGGATTAACTATACAGTTGGCTCATAAACTTTAGTCATAGACCTCCTTACAATCACCACACAAAAAAGATACAGTTGGCTCATAAACTTTAGGAAACCTAAACCCCGTCTCGGGTTATTATACCAACCCTTGTATACTGAGAGGGCATCCAATAGCGGTCCTCAGCGATCTTTGATGGTAGATTGTACTCCTCCATTAACTTCTCATACAACTCGTCGTAAACATTTGAAACTACTCCCTTATCTTCCAGATTTGGGACATTCCTTTCAACCTGAAATATGAAGAAACGAAGTGCTTTTACTGTATCTGTGTTTATTAGCACGTGTGAGAAATAATTAATTGATAATGCAATTCATAAAGTCCTCAGCTGATGTATATTTAGAGGAAGCTGATGAGTTTCTTTCTAAGGGAGATGTTGTTCAGGCTAGTGAGAAGTATTATAAGGCTGCTGAAGAAGCAATAAAGATCTTAGCCAGTCTTGAAGGGGACTTTTTACCTGATAAATGGGACGCGGAAACGGTTAATAGAGCCGTGTTTGAATTATCTTCGATCTTCGGGAAGTGGGTAATTGAGAGTTGGGGTTCAGCGGTATCTCTAATAACCGTTAACCTCGATCTTAATCAAGTAAAAAAATATAGGGAGAAAATAGTTAAACTAGTTCAACTTGCTGACGAAAGACTCAATAAAAAGATTATTGAAAGAAGCTGATGAGTTGCTTTCTAAGGGAGATGTTGTTCAGGCTAGTGAGAAGTATTATAAGGCTGCTGAAGAAGCAATAAAGATCTTGTCCTACAAAAATTCTGTGAATGCCGTTTCTAAAGTTAGTAGGATAGGACATTGGAATTCGAAACTTTATTTCGATGCTGTAGAGGAACTTGAGAATTTGTACCACGGTATAAGATCGTTATGGATCTCAGCGTGGTTGTTGCACATAGAGGGTTTTCATGAGGCCAGGCTGAGTAAAGAAAATATCCAACATCTAAAAAGCGATGTAGAGAAACTAGTTGAGTTGATATAGCTAACCCTGACTCAATCTATACACTAACTCTTAGTGCAAGTAGTTTATCAAGCCTACGTATTAGTTGGATTTTTACCTTCACTCGTGGCTCAACACGAACATTGAAAATCTAACGGCTATTCATAGCGTAATTTGTCAAATGCTTCTAAAAATTCGTGAAAAACTAAATGTTTAAATTCAACATCAGATATCTTAATTATTCACTGTACTTAAAACTTAAAAAAACTTTTTACCACCAGTTTTCATGATGTCCATGATGATGTGGTCCGTCTTAGCACACCTGTTCTCTCCATGGATAATTCTCACCAGTGTTCGAAGACGTAGAAGGGGAACATTAGCTTATATCTAGTTACCACGTTCTCGTCGTACTTCAATCCCTAGTGTTCTTCTTTTCCCTGGGTAATACTCAGCATAATTATTTAAAAATCTTTGTATAATTCTGAAGAGATCCACAACATATAATATATAAAAAAGCTTAAATCTAATAAGGTATTATTAATTTTCTTCAATGAAAGGACTAAGGAAGCTGGGAAAATATATACGATAGAGATGAGGAGCTAAGTTTATTACAATATGCAATTTCTGAGCCAATAGTTCTCCTTGCTGGAATAAGAAGAATAGGTAAAACCTCCATTCTGAAAGTTTTCTTAAATATCATAAATTTACCTTATGCTCTAATTGACGTAAGAATTTCACTTTCTTCTTGTAGAGCTCTTTATACAATATTTTCTGATGTATTTTTTAAGATAAATAGAAAAAATCAATAAAATCTATCTTACAACACTTTAGTGGAATTCTAATCTTAAGTGTAAATATATCTTTATATCGAGATCCTAAAGGAAGAGCTTAAAATTTGTTAAAAAGTTTATATCAGGAGGCTGAAAATGGATGCTGAAGTTACTGATTGCAATTCTAATATTCGTAATCACGCTTTTGTTGGTTAATTTTAAACCCAGGCGAATTCCAATAGGGTATTCAGCACTAATTGGTGGAGCCCTTACTCTAATTCTGGGTATTTCTAATATTCACGACGTTGTGTTAGTTTTCGATATAGTGTGGGACGCTACGTTTACTTTCGTTGCTATAATAATTATGACTTTAATATTGGATGAAGCAGGTTTCTTCGACTATATAGCGTCCAAAATATTGAGATTAGGAAATAGGTTAGGCAAAGCCTTCGTTCTTTTGCTTTTGCTTGACGCTGTAGTCTCCGCGCTCTTTGCAAACGATGGAGCAGCGTTAGTCATGACTCCAATAGCCACTTCAATAATATCTAGGAGCAGCATTGATGAGCGTTCTAAGATTGTGTTTATGTTGGGAATAGGTTTCGTCGCAGATACTGCAAGCCTCCCGTTCATAATAAGTAACTTAGTAAATATAATAGACGCTACATATTTTGATATGTCATTTCTCCTTTATGCAGAATATATGATATTTCCTTTTACAATATCTGTAATAGTCTCAGTAGTACTTTATTATTTTCTTCTAGTTAGAACGACCGATAAGAATCAGGAATTGCCTAGTTTTCAACCTACAATCAATGATCAACTTTTGGTTAAGCTAGGCTTTCCTTTCATAGCAATATTAGTTCTAGCTTACTTTCTTACTTCATTTGTCGAGATCCCGGTTGCAATGGTAGCCATTCCAGCAGCTGCTCTGTTAGGTATTATAGCAAAGCGTAGGAAAAAAATAGATGTATATAAGGTTGTAAGAGAGGCACCTTGGCAGATCGTGCTTTTCTCTTTGGGCATGTACATAGTAGTTTTCGGCATGGGGAAGCAAGGCGTTACTAATTTCTTAGCTAGTACTGTCTCTACCTTGTATAGCCTTCCGTCCCCATTTAACGTGATAATGGAAGGATTACTTTTTGCCTTTACCGCAGCCATAATGAATAATCTTCCTTCAGTTATGATAAATTCTCTAGCTATAAACTCTACCCATTCTACTAACCAATTCCTTTTAGCTTTAGTAAACGTAATAAGCAATGACATAGGACCTAAGTTCACTCCTATAGGGTCTTTGGCTACTCTACTCTGGATATATTCCTTAGAAAGAAAACACGGCGTAAAGA
This sequence comes from Stygiolobus sp. CP850M, assembly GCF_037389425.1. Classification (NCBI taxonomy): domain Archaea; kingdom Thermoproteati; phylum Thermoproteota; class Thermoprotei; order Sulfolobales; family Sulfolobaceae; genus Stygiolobus; species Stygiolobus sp. CP850M. The sequence continues at coordinate 8,135 of NZ_JBBHKR010000075.1, read as the reverse complement.
TACCTCTAAGGATTTATGTTTACTTAGGACTGATAACTACGCCTATAGTTCTAGTGGCAACTATTCTCTCCTTATGGATTTTATTTCTATGATACATCTTACAACCGTATCAAGTATATAAAATATTCTTGAGGTACCTTTTGCGATTGGCAATACGCTCGATATAGTGTGGGGGAAAGGTTTAAAGCTGAAAAGCGGTGAAGTGTTTTAGCTCGTCTTCAAATTATCATTTCTCGTTAGTGCGTTCTCATTGTCCTATAAAACACACCGGAATGATCTCATTTTTATTTCTTAATCCTTGGTATTTTGACCCTTTTAAGACCTTAACTCTGGCAAGGGGTTTCTCCTTATTCCTACATTTAAATTGTCACTTAATAATACTCTACCGTCATAAAAGCATTTATTACTAGACTTCAAGAACTTGTTCTTCATTATTTATACACTCCGACCCTCATAAAAGCATCATTTAGCACCGTGTGGAAGTCCTTGACCCCCTTTCTACTCTCTCTTATGCTAGTTACAATAAACTGTACTTCGTCTAGTAGAAACAGTACCTACTTCCGCTTCACATATGTCATGTCATTCTCACGACTACAACTTTAAGCGGTACACAATAGGAGACATTAAGGATTTTTCAAACGACGTCAAACCGAAAATACTACCCCTAAAAAGAGGATAGATGTATGACGAATAGACTTCTTTTCCTTTACAACTAGAATTTATACTACTTTCGTCGTGAATTTTTTATAAGTTAAAATTTAGCAGTTTCTTATAATGTGAGTTATTATGTATAAACAGATGCCCAAGAAGAACTGGATAGGGTTAATCCCAGAGCCTGGTAACAATTGGAAACCAATAGACGAGAGAAAGGAAGACAGGTTTTATTTTATGAAAGACTTTTTGAAAATACTAAAAGACTTCATTGATACTCCTCACTTTGAAACCTCTTATGATCGTAGAGAAATAATCTACCAGTTAGGACCTTCGTCGGAATACGTCCTCAAGGGGAGGGTTCCGTATAGGCCTTTTCCGGTTAGTGAAAACCAGCCCGTTGATACTGAGCAAAAATGTGAGGGAGTGATATATGACGTCCTAGCTTATTATAGGCAAATGAGGAATAGGCAATCGAGGAATAAAAACTGGGGTGTATATTATGTGCTGAGGAACATCGAAGACGATCTTTCCTACTTTTCGTATGTATTTAATAAGTACGTTGGGAGTAGCGAAGAGACATCTGCCGTAATAGCAGCTTTCTTAGCTTATCCAGCTTTAATAACGTTCCATGAACTATGCCGTTGTTAGCAGTTTCCGATAAACCGTAAAGTTTATATTATTTCATCACAAGATTTTATACAATGCTAAGACCTAAAGAAGTGTGCCAACGCCTAGGAATTTCATACGCAACACTCAGAGAATATGTTAAGAAAGGGTACATAAAACCCGTGATACTAGAAACTGGGAAGTGGAGGTTCAAGGAAGAAGACGTCGAAAGACTTGTGGGGATTGTTAGAAAGAGGAAAGTGATCCTTTACGCAAGAGTATCATCAAACACACAGAAAGACGACTTAATAAACCAAGTAAAATACTTGGAGGAGAACGTTAAGGACTACGACCAAGTAATAACTGACGTTGGATCTTCATTAAACATGAAGAGGAAAGGATTCCTCAAGTTGTTAAGAATGATTCTGAATAACGAAGTGTCAAAAGTTGTCATAGCCTACCCGGACAGACTAGTAAGGTTCGGCTTTGAAATAATTGAAGAAGTATGCAAAGCACACAACTGTGAGATAGTCGTTCTAAACAAGGAGGACAAAACACCAGAACAAGAGTTAATAGAAGACTTAATCTCTATACTAGTCTCCTTTAGTGGAAAGTTGTACGAAATAAGGAGTCACAAATACGAAAAGGTGAAGAAATGTGTCGAAGAGCTTAAGGCTTAATGACTTTCAACCAGAGGAGGAATACGTCTACCTAACGTACTCCATAAAGAACGATAAGAAGGAGGAGAGCAAGATATTACTGGAGAATTATAAACACCTACTACAGAAGGCTTTAGACTGGTTATGGGAGAGGACTAAGATAGAGAGGAAGGAGGTCAAGAAGGGCAAGAAAATTTTCGCTAAGGTTAAAGTAACCTTGCCAAAGAAAAAGGAAGTTTACAAGGCGTTGAGGGATGAGCTTGAAAAGATTAACAATCTAGCTTCCCATTATGTTGACAAGGCTATAATTGATGCTTACTCAATATTAAAGGGGTGGAAGAGGAGGGCTGAAAAAGGACAAGCGTCACTGAGGAAACCAACTCTGAGGAAGGTTTACGTTAGGATTAAGTCAACTCTGAGGAAGGTTGAGGGTGAGAGTGTAAGGATTACAGTAAGACCTTACGAATACGTCACCTTCTCTTGGTCTCACACTTGGTTCTCTAGGAGGGTTGAAGAACTTGAGTTGGGTGAGCCAGTAATAAAGGAGGATAAAGTTCACCTACCATTTCGGTATAAATTACCTTGGTTTACTCCCCTAGATTTCCTAGCAATTGATAGCAACCTTTACACATTAGACGCTTACGATGGGGGGAAGTTTGTTACATTTTCAATTAAGGAGTTGTACAGTCTAAAATACGGTATGGAGTTGAAGAGAAGTAAAATACAGTCTTTTGCTTCAAAGCACGGTAGGAAGGGGAAGGAGTTGATGGAGAAGTATTCCCACCGTGAAAGGAACCGCGTGCTGGATTACGTTCACAAGTTCGTGAACAAGTTGCTGGAAATGTATCCTCTAACTGTGTTTGCCGTTGAAAAGTTAAATAAGCAGTCAATGTTCCAAGACGCTGATGACAAGCTGTCTAAGAGGACTTCGAGGACTGTGTGGAGGACTATACACCGTGTGCTAAAGTACAAAGCCTCACTTTACGGTTCTTTCGTTAAGGAGGTGAACCCACATCTCACTTCCAAGTCCTGCCCCAGATGTGGATGGGTTTCCCGAAAGGTCGGCAGGACTTTTCACTGCGAGAGGTGCGGGTTCACTCTGGATAGGCAACTGAACGCATCTCTAAACATATACCTCAGGATGTGCGGGTTTCCCCACCTCCTTTTTACTCCCACTGGGAGTAGGTGGGTCGGGGTTATCCCGCTAAAGGGGCGGAGGGGTATGAACGGGACAATGCCCCGTGACTCTGGTGAAGCCCAACGGCTGAGGATTGATATTAAATATTATGAAATCCTATGAAGCCCAAACCCCGGAGAAACCTTGGTATACTATTTGTGGAATAGGCACAAAATGAAGCCTGATACGCCTAAGAGCTACGCACCTGCGGTACCCAGTAATTACGAAAGTAACTTTCTGAGAATGTACTGGAACACCTATAGGAATCAATTAATTCTCTTCGGCGATCATTTAGATCCATATGACACCATTGAGAGTGTATGGAATAGGCTAGGTTTAGACAATCGTTACATAAAAGATGAGTCGGATTTATGTAGACACTGGAAGGATCTGAGACCGCCTTTAGAACAAAATGAGTCTTAAGGAGATAATAATACAGAGAGACTCTCTCAGGCATAGTCAATTGTGAAAAGGATTGTCTTTCTTACTTGCAAGGGAATAACTAAATGAAAAATAAAGAGTGTTGATTGATTTCATCGTCTGAGTAGAAATATATTCCTTTATCAAGCATCTTTACGAGTCTATCAGCATAATAAATGGGTGCAGGTAGCCTTAAACTATTTCCCTCCCCATATATTCTAGCTAGGTCGAGCCTTGTTAGTGCGTGGGTTACGTATATTTCGTCCTCTTTAATTTCGTGATCGCCATTACTATCGGTTACTTTTTCCTAGTTTGACCGGTTTAGCATTTTCTCTTCTATGGAACACAAAATAGGATACATTATCTCTGCTCTTTATGTAGAAGTTATACTTATCATCCTCAAACCTCGTATTATGATGTTTTATAACGTTTACAAGACTAAATTTGAAGTTGTTTTTTTTTAAACTTGAGGTAATTGTTCTTTTTCCTCTTTCGTAGCCCTACCGTCCCTGAGTATCAACAGTTTCTTGTTTTCTAATTGGGATCCTAACTTACCGTATAATTGTGAGAGTATATCCTCTATTTGTACTTTTCACCGGCAGCTCTAACTGGTAAGGGAATCACCTTTTCAATTATACCCTTATTATTGAAGAAAGTTACAGCTATCGAATTTTTCCTGATGAAGGACTACGGGACACGGGCTACTTATTATTGAAGACAGTTACAGCCCCTCCGTAGCTACTAGTCTTAAACAGACAAAGGTTCAACACCTACAGTATAATTCAGCAGGTTATCCCTCTTTTAATGGTGAAATTTCTAGTTTATAAATCTGAATATTACTAAATGAAACTATTATTTTCTCCTTCCTATTCCCAATTTTCGTTGGGAATTACTTTCAATCCACCAATGAGCAGAAAAATTCTCTATCTAAGTAACGTAAAACGAAATTCTCTAAGTCAAAATCCCAAAATAACACGGGAACAAACAAAATTCAGCAATGATAAATACCTTGATAACAACAAAACTTATATATGAGAAGAACATAAATAAGTTAAGAAATAGTATAAAAACATACAGTTAATCCACAATGGAATTGAAAGGTATTGAAAGCTCACAGAATTTCTTACATTATTGACGATCGTTAATCCACAATGGAATTGAAAGACAAGAAAATCTACAGCGATTCCAGCTAATATACTTGAAAAGTTAATCCACAATGGAATTGAAAGGGCTTAACTGTGTATAAAGGCACCTCGTTCTGTACATAAGTTAATCCACAATGGAATTGAAAGCCTCAGAACCAACCACCACAACCACCTCAGAATCAACCACGTTAATCCACAATGGAATTGAAAGATATGAACAATATCAAAAGTTGTATGTAACGCTCTTGAAGGAGGTTAATCCACAATGGAATTGAAAGTGATTTATTGAGTGAAAGCTCTTATCTTTACAGACTACTTAGTTAATCCACAATGGAATTGAAAGTTGAAAACTGACGGTAACGCGTTGCTGGGAAATTACCTCCTCGTTAATCCACAATGGAATTGAAAGTTGTAGACTATTACCTTTATTGGTAATGTCACGTTATACTGTTAATCCACAATGGAATTGAAAGTTATACACTGATATCCTATATGATTCTCCCTCCTTTGCTGTTAATCCACAATGGAATTGAAAGAACGAATAGGGAATTATGAAATTCTTAACAAAAACACTCCCTAGTTAATCCACAATGGAATTGAAAGGGTTTTAATGAATATCAACAAGAAGAAGGGAACATGACTTAGTTAATCCACAATGGAATTGAAAGTGATGCGTATTATTACAATAACCCAGGGTGTCCTGAGAAAGTTAATCCACAATGGAATTGAAAGGTTCCAAAGTTTGTCGGGAGAATTTCATTCAAGAACGAGAGTTAATCCACAATGGAATTGAAAGGCCGTCTTCGATGTGGAAGACATGCTCTATGAGCATGTCTTGTTAATCCACAATGGAATTGAAAGGCCGTAGGACTTCATCTTCAGTAGTATATTGTGTGCTTCCAAGTTAATCCACAATGGAATTGAAAGATTAATTATAATTGCAGTAGTTGGTTACTTAATAGCCGTTAATCCACAATGGAATTGAAAGTACACTGTCCTGGTAATGCTTCATGAACCTTGTGAATATCGTGTTAATCCACAATGGAATTGAAAGTACACTGCTATGACAGAAGTGTTATGCAATGTCCACACTTGTTATTCCACAATGGAACCTGTAGCAAAATGTTTTAATAACCTCTTTGCAGAGTTTATATATATGAGGAGCGGAAAAGACGGAGAATATTACTTTGTAACAATTGAAAGTGATGAAGAATTAGAGAAGTTAAAGGAATTAACGCTTAAGAAAATGAGGGCTAGAAACGGTAAGCTTTCTTATGCTTCCCAATCCTCCAAATGAATACAGTACAATTTTTTGGCTCAAAACTATAGACTATCCTTATGTCTCCAGTAACTTCTATAGAGAATAAAGGCCTCCCGTACTTATCCGTTTGGTTCTTTAATTTCTCCTTAGCATACTTTTTAGGGTCTTCTCGGAGTAAATGCAATTTATCAAAGATTAACATTATAACTTCTTCATGAGGAAATTCCTTGGTTAAAAATTCCGATAATTCTTCAAGATTAGTTATCCTCTTCCTAAACATGAATTTCAATTCCCACTTCTCACAAACCACATTAAAAGATTTAGGAAACGTATTTAAAAGTTTTCTCTTTTCGTATATTATCTTAAATATAAGCTAAATACTAAGCTAATATATAAGCAAAAATATTAAGCAACCCTAGACCGGAGAGCGTAGAGCTTTGGGTTGAATTTTTTTGCAGTAGATTGGAAGTTTATACAATTTTTCTAACGGGAATAGAAAGCCTGTACCCCAGTATAAGTGCTCATACTACTTACTTAACAATTTTTCAAAATTCAATGAGAGTAATCAGCATATCCTTTTTTAATGCCTAGTAGCAAAAATATACACAAACGAAAAATTAAAGAGGTGGTTTCTAAAATGTTTTTCTAATCCAACTTATTGGGTATGGGGAAGAGCAGGGGAATAGGGCTAGGCGAAGTTAAGGTCTACGGGAGGAAAGTGAAAGGGCTCAACTAAATCCAGTCGACGTTCAAACTATCAATACGAGTCGCAATAGTAACTTAATTATCATCAATTAGATCGTTAAATAGAGTGTTAATTGTCCTCACTTAGCCTAGCCTCACTTTTAACCCTTAAATACTTGAGTTTATAGCTTGTTATGATGGAAGGGAAAAAAGAGCTAGAGGAAATCTTGAGCAAAGGTAAATTTTCTAAGTTAGAGAAGACTGACTTCGATAAGATCCTCAAATACCTAAACGAGGATAAGGACTTCATTATTAACTACTTCGATCAAGCTACTGACGCTTTAGCGTACTTAGTGACCGTGAAGGGTTATATAGACTGGTTCATAAGGGATGACATAAACGTTCATGTAGTAAGGGCGGTAGTTGACAAAATTGCTACGACAATGAAAGCTTACGAGTTCGAAAAAGTGATAGAGTACTTAGAACCTGATTTCCTCTTTATTTACGATATATTAAGGAGACTGCCTAAAGGGAGACTGAGGGAGTGGGTAGGGCTAGTATGGGACAAAGAATACTTTGACGAATGGAAGATGCTTAATAGAGAGTACACTTTATTGTCGGGGGCTATCCTCTTAGCAGATAGGAGGTACTTAATCTCTACACACTTCACTAAGCTCGAAGCCTTTGCTTATTCATATAACTTCCCTCAATACGTCAGGGAGAATTACAAGGTCAAGTATAAGGAGGATTACTATTCTTTAGTAACGAGGGCAAACCTGGGTGAGTATGATGATCCTGAGGGATTATTACTCAAAATCTTGAGGAAGAACAAACATTTCCACCTAACTTATAAGGCTATTATGAACCTTGCTAAAAATTACCCGGACGCACCGTGGGTAGCGTTGGAAACGTTAAGGAGTAAGACACTGAAGTTAGCCGAGAACAAGAGGTTATTGAGGTACTTGGATCAGAACGTTGGTAAGGTAGCAGTTGAGACTAACAGATAAGCTTCTAATCTCGAATCTTTCAATTAATTTGAGGGTTTGACTTCACCGCTGGGAGGCATCAGGTGAAATAGGTTCAATAAGTTTTCTCGTGAAGTAGATTATATATTTCTGATTGCGGGTAGGTGAAGTCTTGTTTTTTTTTTTGAGCTTAAATTTATAATTCTTGAGTATATTGTCTACCGTATCCTTGGTCCATTCTCTAACTTCAATAATAATCTTGCAGCAGTTATGGGACTTTAACGTAACTTAAAGATTTTCATTAGCCCAGACGATCCGCCTAAATAGCGTTCAACGAACCTGAGGAACGCCTCCACGCTCCTCAGGTTAAGAGCCCCCACCAGCTCCCTGACGATGTTGGTCATGATAGTGAAGATCGTGAGGTACCCCTGAAACCTCTCTCTCCTCCACGGTAGACCCAAAATCATATTAGAAAAAATATTTCTGATAGGATAATATCTAATCCATAAAAAATAATGGAATTTATAAGAGTGTAAAGAATTGAAGAAAAGGTTTAAGGTGAGG
>NZ_JBBHKR010000074.1:0-7334 GCF_037389425.1 Stygiolobus sp. CP850M | reverse complement strand
GAGGCCCTTACGGCGGATATCAGGGTGGTGGATATCCGCCGTACTGAGGAACTACTGAGAAGGAATTTTTACTTGCCTATTTTAATCCATTTCCTCTAGTAGGACGTTTATTGACTCTTATGGAAAAATAAGAGATACCATAGAAAATTACATATTAAATTCTTTCGTTATACTGTACAAAGAAAGATAGAATAAAACTAGGCGTGAAAATGTTTTATTTTATGATAAATTTTAGGCTTATAGGTAAATCTACTAATTCTGTACCTATAGATAATATCGTTAATCCTAGATAAAAAACTGAAAGTAAATGAGGGGAACCCTCGCTGGCGGGGAGAAAGTCAGACGATTTAGATTATGAAAATTAAGGTGATCAAATGAAACTCCAGACGCATTACGTTTTCTCTACGGACTTAAAAGTAGTTAGCCCCGCCACCCTAACCAAAACATATAGCCCCGTTTGACGGTAAAAAGAAGATAGGTAAGAGTAAAAGAGTTAACAGTAGTAAAGATAGCCTCCACTTCATAAGGCGCAAAAAAGAAAGTTAGTTTATAAAGGGGCTATTTCTTTGAACGTCTCTTGTATAAAAGTCCTAGAAGGGTTAACAATATCACTATCACAATTTCTGGGGCGTACTGAACGTACCACTGGTGGGAGGTAACTTTAGTTGTAGATGTCTGAACGGATGTTGTTTGTGTTGTTGTAGTTTGTGTTTCATTACCGAATATAATCGGCGTTTGAATGTTAGCTAATTCTTTTACTAATTGTTGTATTTGTGGAGGTAAACTGGTATTAGTCCATGTAGTATTGGTATAAGTAGTATTTGTAGTGGTGGTAGTTGTAGTACTGCCTCTTACTGGGTGTAGATAGAACGATATACCGAGAAGAACTAGAGTTACTGCTAATATAGGTAAAATTATGTTTCTCATTAAAGTAAAGAAGAAATGTTAGCTTATATAATTTATTCACCAGTAATACTGGACTCCTTGAGTCCCCATATTATTACTTCCAATGCCAAACGTTAGGACTACATACGCCATTGCAGATGGTGGTTTCATCACAAATTCTACACCGTTATAGAGTGAAAGTTCGGTTGCATATATCACTGAGCTATTTGATGCTGATGCATCAATAAATATGTAGTTACTTGAAGGAATGATTGGGAAATTAGTCGGTGTAGTCCCATTTAGCGTATCTTCAACCTCAAAGAAGACTTGTTTATCGGGTATCAGATATTGTAGGTTTATAGTCTGACTAAAGTATATTTGACCGGTCTAATCGTAATCTGGGCATCCGTGTCTACAAAAAATATTTCTATCAAACTTCATTAGGTTATCATCCTAATTGGAAATGGCATATATCAGCAGGTACAACAAATCCTCAATTAAGTTGTGATTTTGCTTGTACCCCGTTCAAGATAAATGGTGTTGAATTTAAGCCAAAACCTAATACGGTTTATGAGCTCGGAATAAGGCTTATACCTCAAAATAATGGTACTAATAAGGTTTATCTTTATTTTGTTGATTGGAGTACAGCAACTCTCTATAATATATACGTTCTAGAAGATGATACAGATGTAGCTACACCAGTGGGTGGTATATTAGAAGCTTGTAATATCAACGAACAAGAACTTTTAGCATTAGGAGACGGGAATGTATTCAAAGTAGAGGACGCTAACTGGTTAATAGAGCCGTGGACCTCAACTAGATGGCTGAATGTTTATGCATATGAAGGTATAAATGGTAATGGTTACTATAATGTACCAAAAGAGTATATGGGAGAATATGCAAATAAAACTAATTAGTCCTGGAAAATTATATGTGGGCTATAAGATAGGAGGAAACCATTATTCCAATGGGGAAAAGATTTGGTGAGATCAATGAATCTTAAGAACCTCTTCCTATTTCTTACTTTATTTATTATTATATTAATCATTTCTGCTAGCCTATATTTCATATTTAATCATAAACAATCTCAGCATAATCTAGGGAGTATTACTAGTAACTCAACTATTGGCCAAAACTCCACCGAACTAGATTATGCTAAGAAAATCTTAATTGATGCAAAAGAAACTTATCTAAATGCTACAGAGGAAAATAAGACGTGGATGTACCTAATTTACGAACCGTATTCCAACTTCTCTAAGGAGTTTATATTAAATGCTACGTTTATAAACGGGAGTACAGTATCCATAGGTCATGTACTATATAAATACTTGATCTTACATGTATACTACGAAAATTCTGACTACACTCCTCAAAAAATTCAAGCTAACGGTATAAAAGTTGAGCTTCTTCCGAATCCGAGCTCTGTGACGTATACCGGTGGAGAGGCCTATCATTATCTGATAACTTGTGATAACGAGACTTATAATGTGACACTGTATTCTATAGGTTTTGTTGAAGCTTCTTACTATCTTACTGCATCGACCCAAAAAATAGGTAACTTATACATTGTTCAGATTACGATAACGAAAGAGTTAGATAATACAGCATATGTTAACGAATTATGGCTAATACTCGCAAGACCTTAATTATAGGTAGTTCATGTTTTCTTTGGAATTGTGATTTTTCTTATAATTAACATAATTCTATGGAGGAAATCTAAATATATACTGAATAAAAATAAAAATAGGGATAACCGTAATAATATTACACTTATGAGATAATTAATGACTAGGTAACTCCATTGCAATAATCCGTGCGATTTGTAAAATTCTCCAAGGGGCAATAGGACTTGTCAAAACGCTTCTTCTCCACAACTAAAAGACTCGACAAGGTTGTCACTCTTAAGCCACTTCCACACCTACCTCGGTGTTTTAAGGCAATTAAGCACGCCGTACTTGCCAATCATAGTTTCTCCTTCTTCAGCCGATTTGATGAGTCTATCTAACTCTTCTCTCTCGCCCTTAGTCATATTGTATTTCATGTGTACAATGCAGTATCGTCTCTTTATTTTCATTTGTGAAGAGTTAATAGCACGGTCTAGTGCCTTAACGCCATCGGTAACAACTATCTCGACGTTATATTTCTTCCTAGTTGTAGTAAGAGTTCCAAATAGCCTCTCTTGTCCTCTTCCTTAACGGTAGACCCAAAATCACCTCCTTAAAAATAAATTTATAGTGTAAATAAGTGTTTCCACTAGATTAATTGTAAAATTCTCCGGATTGAATAAATCTGGAAAAAATAAAAGAATTAATAATAATCTAAACTCCTCCTTCCCCATCTCATCCTTGATTACGGTATATAAAGAGTAGAGTACAAGGGCTAGTACGAAGATCAACGTGCGGAAAACAAACTTAGTAGAACTAGTAAATGGGAGAAAAGCCTTAATGTTCCTATATGACGTCTCTATTGGACCTCTCACCTTATTGTATAAATTCAACACTTCCCTCTTGGGCAAGTCTAGATTAGTAGCCCTAGCAAAATAAACAAACCTCTTCTTCTTTCTCCTCACTTTTTCCCTGCTGTACACGAGAAGTCTGAACTTGACTTGCTCATCCTTCCTATGCCTCTTACTATTAGTCTTATAATCACCATCAAACTCCTCATAAACCTTAACGTAACCAACCGGGACAGCAATTATGTAATTAAACTGTGAAATGAAGTTGATCACATCCACAGTGTAGAAACCGGCGTCAAGTGTTATCAACCTTATCTTGAACCCCATTGCAACAACTTGCTCCACTAGAGCCTTCACTATCTCTTCCTTAGTCATACCGTTCACTTGCGGAATAAAGGCAAGTAAAAGTATTCTCCCCTTATACTTGGTTGTTGCAGTTGCGTAGTTCCACGAGTTTCCCTTTTCAGAGCTCCCGAGTCCTTTCACTGGTCTCCCATACCACGTCTTTGTTGTCCAGTCAATTGAAAGATCTATCTCTTTTACCCCCTTCAGTACTTCTAAGGATATTTTCCTAGCATTTTCCAATAGTTTTTCAATTACTTCTATCCCTTGTTTCTCTACGTAGTTCCTCACGGTCTGTGGGGATACGTCATACGCTTTGGACTTGTTCTCAACAGAGTCGTTCCATAAACACGCGGAGATGAGGGTTTTTGCTACTTCTTCTCCTTTCTTTCCATTAAAGTTTAGCATGGAAAGTAATTTATATCCTATTTGTTGAATGTTATTTTGGTGAGGGAGACCGGGTATCACCATCTTGGTTAATCACACGGTAATACTCTATCTCCCTCACCTTAAACCCTTTCTTCAATTCTTTGCACTCTTATAAATTTCTTTATCTTCACGGATTAGATATTATCCTATCAGAAATATTTTTTCTAATATGATTTTGGGTCTACCGCAAACGGTGTAGCTGTTCTCATGGGGATACTAATGCTGTTTGCAGCAACACAACTACATAACTACCATTATTACAACTATTATTTCTAGCGAGATAATATACGAAAAGAGATAGAAATAGATTTTTAAAGTAAGTTCTCTATATCTTTTATAGTGGTTTGCAGAGAGTGGAAGTTAAGGTTTCAGCTGAAGAAGGCTAAGAGCTATGAGGAATTCATAGAATTCGCTACTGATGAATTCAATGATAAATTGCTCATGCTGATTTTAGAGAAATTGGAGTTGTTGCAAGAGAACCCTTTCAAATACTCCAGGGAGAAGTTGGGAAAAGATATATACGGAAATACTATGTTTTCCATAGAAGTAAGTGGGGATATAAGGATACTTTATAGCGTTGATTCAAAAAATTGCATAGTTTTCATTTGGGAGGTTGGGTCTCATAAGAAGGTTTACGGGCATTAGCCTTTTCCTTAGCCCTCTTTAATAAATCCTCCTTAAATTTCCTAAAATCTTCCTTATTCTCGATCTCTAGAAACCTATTACCGTACTTGTCCTCAACAATTCTCATATGTATAAACTTCTCAAAGAGGTTATTAAAACAATTTGCCAATAGAGTTTCTTCTCATCCAATTTAAAAAATTGTTAAGTAAGCAGTATAAGCACATATATGGGATCTCGGCTTTCTATTCCCGTTAGAAAAATTCAATAAACTCTCCCAGTTTACTGAGAAAAATTCAAAGTAATTCTGTGCGGATCCAAAAAAACTTATAAATCTTTGTAATGTTAATATAGATCGAGGTACCTCGTCAGGTATAAGGGGTACCTAATACCCGCGGGTTGGGTACCGGGCTGACCCCGGTACTCCTAATTTATACGCACCCTCTTATCAGAGTGCCGGGGGGTAGAGGTACCCTCATGGGTACCGATGTACCCCCAACTCCTTCTTATTGTTTTACGGAGCTTCTTAGTAGTCCTTTTGCTGCATGCAGCACTTAAGGAGCTCCTAAGAATTAATCCTGCCCGGATCCGCGATTTTTTGCTTGCAGTAGCCCGGCTCTTACATTAATGTCCCTAAATACTACACTTTGTTAACCCTACTATTTCCAGTTTGGGAACTCATTTTCAGCCCCATCTAAGGAGGTAACACTTTGTTAACCCTAGTTAAGGTTTATTAAGGGAAAATTCTTAATGAAATTTTATGGAAGTTAAGATAGAGAAACATAAGTCAAGGTTTACCATTACACAATTAATTTTAATGGCTATGGCTAAGGCTCCTGAGTGTGGTCAACAATTTTGTTAATTTAATATAATTTTATTCAATAATCTTTTCTCGTTCTGTAAGAACTTGTTTTCGCGTAATACTATTTAAGGGTGAGCACGGGGTTTTATCTTGGTGAGCACATGGGAATCAAGTGGAAAGTTCCCGTGCTCACCCAAATTGTATTTGAGTATATTAATGTTAAGTCAAGGTTTTACACTAGAGAGCAAGTAGCCCAAGCGATGGCAGAATATTTGTGTGGTTTGTCCTCTTGGAGGGTTAGTTTACCACATTCTACACTCTTGTACTATTTTAGGAGGTTGAGTTATGTTAGGTATGTTGTTTCTTTGAGTTATGCTGTTGATGAGACTAAGGTTCTGAGTGTTAAGGGGGATTATTACTTGTGTTAGGGATGTTAAGACTAGGGCTGTGCCTTTCTTCATGGTGAGGAGTGCTAGGAGTGGTGTTCATGTGCTAGTAATTCTCACTGCAATGAGGGGCATGGAGGAGTTAGCCAGTAAGTATTTCAAGAGGGTGGACGAGGTAGTATACTTGCACGATGGTGCTTCAATACACAATTTCACTTGGCTTAACGTGAGTCACAAGAGGGTAACGTTCGGAAAAAGGGACTATGCGGAACAAGGTTTTAGGAGTGTCAAACATAGGCTTTCACCAATGGACAAACACTTCCAACTCTAACGCAAAGACGATCGAGAGGTGGTTTGCAACCTATTTCCTTATCTATAACATCCTTTACTGCTTGGTGTATTTGTTAGATAAGGGGGTGATAATAAATCTAAATATTTCAAATGAGTGAAAATGTTGTCCGCACTCACAGCTGCTTAGACAAAATTCAATTTTTCGCACAAATAAGGGATCTTTGCCGTCTTCTTTCAACTCTACACAAATCACGGCAAAAATTGATGGGTTGCCAATGCTTATAAACGCGAATTGGCAACCATAATACGGTGGGCGTTCTTGGGCGAAAAGCAACGTCGTTATAAATTCGGCGACTATATTTTACGCGAAAGAAAAGGTCGGTATTATGTTTACAAGATAGAGTATGAGGACGGTAACTCAAGGGAACGTTACGTAGGTCTTTAGCTGACGTAGTTGAATCGTATCTAAAAATGAAAGAAAATAACATTGGGGGTATTAGGGGGTATCCCCCTAATGAGGGCTCGGGCCGGGACTTGAACCCGGGACCTACGGGTCCACAGCCCGTCGCTCTAACCAGGCTGAGCTACCCGAGCCACTTTGTGTCCCAGCCAATTAGAGTTTAACGAGTTGTAGAATTTAAACTTAAAGCTGAATATCATTCAACAAACTACGCTACAATAAGGAGAACCAATCTTCCGACAGCGTGCAGAAAGACGCTTAAAGACTCAATTACTTCTCCCCTTTCTTTTCATGTATTCCTCTTTTATCTTGTCTAACAAAATTCTTGCTATTACGCTCTTGTAATCCTTACCTAGCTTCTCGATCTTGTCGTCACTTATAACGATGACTTCATTGAACTCCGACGAGAAAGCTATATCTTTTCTCCTAGCATTATTCGCGACAATCATATCAAACTTGTGTCTTTCTTTCTTTAACTTAGCTTTCTCTATTAATTCTTCATCATCCTTAGCAGTTTCGGCAGCAAAACCCACTAAGAACATGTCGTATTTCCTAATCGTTGAAGAGATCTTAGGAGTTTTTTCCAATTTGACCTCTGGAACTACAGTATGGCTATCGATTTTGCTTTCTGCAGTGATCACTGGTCTGAAGTCCGCAGGGGCT
>NZ_JBBHKR010000073.1:0-17485 GCF_037389425.1 Stygiolobus sp. CP850M | reverse complement strand
CACAGACACGTAGTTATATATTTCCCTCAACGTCTTTACAAGCCTTGAAAACGAATGAGGAGATTGATACGGAGAAGTGCCCTGAGTTACCATAACGTCCTTTACTAACTTCTTCACCTCTCTATAAAACTCTATAGTATATAAGTTTCTGGAACGAGAAGTCTCAGTAGGGTCTGTAAGGTCTAGTACTACTACATCAAAAGGCTCTCCCTTGTATTGTCTGACAAAATCGAAACCGTCTTGGAAGATCAACCTAACTCTTGGATCCCTAAATGAGCCCTTGTGCCATGTCTCTAAATGCTTCTCAGCAATCTCGACTGCCTTTCTATCCACATCAACCGCTACAACTTCCTTCACGTTATATTTCAGAACTTCTCTAATCGTGGCACCTTCTCCAGCCCCTATTATTAATACTCTCTCAGGATCATCTGAAGCCACCATTGCTGGATGAATCAAAGATTCGTGGTAGATGTATTCATCATGTTCCGCTGATTGTATCAGTTGGTCTATTATTAGCATTTTACCAAAACTATATGATTCTGCTACAATCACGTCCTGAAGACCTTCAACATCAGCTATTAAGTTCTTTATAGCATGGGCATGATAAGAATAATTAGATTGTTCATCAAAGTACCAAAATAACCTCATACTTAATATCACCTATTTTCAATTTTAATATCCTACTCTCTATATACACCGTGTAATCTATATAATACGATATAAAGCTATAAGTAATAATTGATTTATATAGAAGAAAATATTTATTATAAACTTAGATTAGATGCAGTTCAGACTTTCTCCCCGCTTTAAACGGTAGACCCAAAATCACCTCCTTGAAAATAAATCTATAGTGTAAATAAGTGTCTCTACTAGATTAATTGTAAAATTCTCCGGATTGAATAAATCGGGATATAAAAGAATTAATAATAATCTAAACTCCTCTCTCCCCACCTCCCCCTTGATTACGGTATATAAGGAGTAGAATACAAGGGCAAGAACGAAGATCAACGTGCGGAAAACAAACTTAGTAGAACTAGTAAATGGGAGAAAAGCCTTAATGTTCCTATATGACGTCTCTATAGGACCTCTCACCTTATTGTACAAATCCAACACTTCCCTCTTTGGTATCTCGAGGTAAGTAGCCCTAGCAAAATAAACAAGCCTCTTCTTCCTCCTCGCTTTTTCCTTGCTGTACACGAGGAGCCTGAACTTAACTTGCTCATTCCTCCTATGCCTCTTACTATTAGTCTTATAATCACCATCAAACTCCTCATAAACCTTCACATCCCCAACTGGGACGGCAACTATGTACTTAAACTGTGAAATGAAGTTGAGCACGTCGACAGTGTAGAAACCGGCGTTAAGAGTTATCAACCTTATCTTGAATCCCATTGCGACAACTTGCTCCACGAGGTTTTTCACTATCTCGTCCTTAGTCATACCGTTCACTTGCGGAATAAAGGCAAGTAAAAGCACTCTCCCTACTTGGTTGTTGCAGTTGCGTAGTTCCACGAGTTTCCCTTCTCTGAACTTCCGAGTCCTTTCACTGGTTTCCCATACCACGTCTTTGTTGTCCAGTCTATTGAGAGGTCTACCTCCTTTACTCCCTTCAGTACTTCTAAGGATATTTTCCTAGCATTTTCCAATCAATTACTTCTATCCCTTGTTTCTCTACGTAGTTTCTCACGGTTTGTGGGGATACGTCATACGCTCTGGACTTGTTCTCTACTGAATCGTAAACACGCGGAGATGAGAGTTTTTGCCACCTCTTCTCCTTTCTTTCCCTTAAAGCATGGAAAGTAATTTATATCCTATTTGTTGAATGTTTGGTGAGGGAGACCCGGTGTTACCATCTTCCTATCTCACGTGGTAATATTCTATCTCCCTCACCTTAAACCCTTTCTCCAATTCTTTACACTCTTATAAATTTCTTTATCTTTCACAGATTAGATATTATCCTATCAGAAATATTTTTTCTAATATGATTTTGGGTCTACCGTGGAAGGGTAGAGGGTTCCCTTCCAGAGGGCTCATCGTTCCCACCATTGATTCGGGATTACATCTGGTGGGCAGTCGAGTGGATCAGAGAACCGCTCTCACTTGAAAGGGGGACTTTCATTGCCAGGCTCTAGTCCCTTGAAGGAAAAGGGAAGATACCGATTGCTCCTCCCACAGTCCCATTAAGCTGGGGAGCTTCCGGTATAAAAACTTTTCCTTAAAAATTGAGCATAGTCCACACTACTTACGCCATGAAACCTGCTTTACTCACTAATGTTAAACTGCTTATTATAGTACAATTAATTTATCTTTTGATACGTCTATTCCTGCAACTGGGGGCCTCCACTTACACTCACCCTTATGTTTTATTCGGGCTTTTTGCCCAACTTCCGGTCCGAGTTGGAGGCGGCCAAGCTCCCCACCGGGCTTTAAGCCCAAGGAAGTCAACGGCCTACACCCCAGTCAGATCTGTATTACCCAGATCTGACTAATATGTTTTATATAAGGAGCGTCATTAGCATCACTAAGGGATATTAAGAAAAAGAGATATTTTAAACTTTCTATAAGGGGACTATCCATCCTCTTGGTGAGGCTTTCCGCCCTCTCAACCCCCCTAATTTTGTAATAAAAGCACTGGTTCCTAAAGCAACGTCAATCACTCCAACGCTTTAGATATTTTATACTTCAAGCAAAATAGTTAATTATGTGTATTTACAAATTTTTCATCATTACTAGAGATATAATCGATGAGGACGGAATAATGCTTAAGAGTGAAGATTTCGATAAGATTTCCTCGGACGTCTATTTACGTATTCTAGCTGGAGATATTCCAGTAAGCAGGAGCTACTATTACAGACTGTCGAGAAGGCTCAAGGAGTTAGGACTTATCAAAGATAAGGCTATAAATTTTAAGTTCGTCTTATCTTTCCGTGTGAGTCAGGGAGAGCTGAGAATCGAAAAAAAGATAATACTGGTGGACAAGAAAGAAGGAGTGCTGATATTCGTTAACCTTTCCTCACCTCATTGCCCCTCTTGCCCGTTACTCGACGAATGCATTAAATCGGTAACAAAGACCCTGGGTAGAGTTAAGGGATACCCGTGTTTATCTTGGAATGAGCTTATAACGTATATTATGTCAAAGTTCCTTTTGAGAGCTAAAAGTTTTAAAGGAGAGCTTATACACAGAACTACTTGCCGAACTCAATGGTTCTCATAGCTACCTTGTAATAGAGTTCAGCCTTCATCGTGACTAATAGTCACTTTTCGTGACTATTAATCACTCTGCCTCATTACTCCTTCTCACTCTCCATACCGTGTACGGGAGCGATAGTTAAACCACTCCCTTCAAGGACATGGGGGAGTTTCATTGGGTGCCTTCCTCCACCTCGCGATTGCTCATAGATTTCACAGTGGTACCCTCTGATTCAATGTTAACGGAAATAATATTTACAAATCTTTCCGTAACTAAATAGCATTAAAGGGATTAGAAGTAATTAAAAATATTGTAGTCCTAGCACTATTCGTAATGAAGTTTTTAAGGAAACCTCAGAATTTGAGATTATCTTAGACTTTAACATATTATATTCCTTGTTAACTCCTATTAGGAGACTATTTAAATGCCTAGATTACTTAAAATCTAACAGTCTTTTCCATGTATAGACTCATATTATATATATTATTAAAGAATTTTATTTTGCCTTTGATTAATATAAATTAAGTTGAAATTTTAAGGTCTTCAAACGTCCATAGAAAATATACATTGATTTTAATTATTAACGCTATTGTAGAATACTTTTTATTTTATTGTTGAAAAGCATTTATACATATGAATAGAGAAATTACTTTTTACGTCAGAAATAAAATACTTTTCACTAGAAGAAAGGAGAAATCTAACGCGGATATATGACCAAAGCGACCATTGCCCTCAATTTTGTAGTTTTTTAATTATATATATGTATATATAGATAAAAATATAAACTGGCCTTCATTAATGATTAAGTATGATAAACGTAGGTCTTTATTATAGGGTAAAGAAAGGACACGAAGAGGAGTTCGAGAAAACGTTTAATACAGTCTTGGAGTTTTTAAAGAAGTTCCCTGGTTTCAGAGATGCAAAACTTTACAAGAGGATCGACGACCCGCAAGAGTATCTAATTTACAGTGAATGGGATTCAATCGATGCATTTAAGAAGTTTATAACGAGTAGAGAGTATCGTGATACCACTACTTATGGGAAAACTATACTCGAGGGAATACCCAGACATAAAATACTCCAAGAAGTTAATGAGGCATAAAAACACCGTTTCGTTGCCTTACAAATTTTGTAAGCCAAATCCACCCTTTCACATTTCTCCAATGCTATTTTTCTATCACTAAAATATGAAAAAACTTGGAAACACTTATTTACTCTAAGGTGTTTACAAAATTAGGGGGTTAAGGAGGCGAAAGCCTCGCCAAGGGGATGGATAGCCTTGTGTTTAAACATTTCTTTGTTGAGATATCTCTTAGTGGTGCTAATAACGCTCTCCTTAGCTCGCTTGAGGGCTTAATGTGAGTTAGGAGCATCTAGAATCCCTCTTCTCTCCTAACAAACTAGAGCTCGGCATTGAAAGTTCCCTCCTCAAATGGGAGTGGATCTCTGATCCAACCGACTGCCCCTCAGATGTACACCCGAATCAATGGTGGGAATGATGAACCCCTTGAAAGAGAACGTTAGCCCTTCCATGGCGGGAAGGAGTCAGATATTGGCCCGATCCATTTCTCTACAGTCTCAGAGACAAATCTCTATTTTTATAATATAAAAGCCTTGGATTATGTTTGTTCATAGACGCGGTAATAGCCTTGACTAAGGGAAGGCCTTTTCAAGGAATAGCATTACTTGTATTGGAGATTAAAGGATTAATGGGCTTTACCAGAACTGATAATATTGAAAAGTTTTATAGATCGACATCTGTTAGATGAGGACAAAGTATTCAAAAGTAGTCTTCAATATAGAAATTATAGTCATCTTTATATGGTTATCAGGACCTTAAAAAGAATAATAAATGATAGAGTATGGAAGATAGTTACTGTATAGTCTGAGTTAAAAAACATTATTAGTTAAGTTATAAGCTTTTTCGTTAACTCTGCTTTGTTGATATCTTCAATTTATTTCATAAGCATGATATAATACATTGAGAATTTTTCAGTAATTAATATTTAACGTTATTCGCAAGCTCACACCCTAATACCCGGAGCTCTACCAATTAAAGAATTAGCCAAGTGGAGCATCCATGCATAAGCCCAGAACTTGAGCTTAGCCTCAACCACTTGTCCTAAAAAACTTGTAGCCCTAACAGATTCCCCAAAAGTACAGCAGAGATAAGGACTCAATCCTCCACCTAACACCGTAACCCTTCTCCTCCCTCCAACGATTATAACCTCTTGAACTCTTTTACAGTCTTTCTCCTAGTAGGATGGCCACGCTTAGTAGAAGCGTTAGGTGGGACAACAACCTCAACCCCGGTCTTGTAAACCTCATTAGCATCATAAGCTTTCCATAAAATTTCTTGACTTTCTTTCCCTTGTCTTGTAAATCCTTAACTGTCTTGACTGCTGTCTCAACCTCGTTGGTGGTTACTTCGGCGTTTATTATGTTGAATTGGTCCTTATCCATTGCTATTTCGATCTTGAGGAATTTTGAGTCCCTAGTTTTACCCCATTTTGCTATGATGTATTGTCCTCCCTTGTTTGTGCTTATTCCCGTTGCGTCTGCTATTACTTCCAGCTCGTCGTTTGCTTCTGGGAATTTTATGTTCATGTTTCTTACTCTTTCCCATATTGTTGAGTAGTCTAGGCTTGTTGGGATGATTTTCAGTCTCTCTAGTGCTCTCAATACTCCTTCAATAGCCCTATAAGGTAAGAACAAGTGGAGGAATGCTAGGAATTCGTTGAACTCCTTTGGTGCCTTGTAGGTTTTCTTTGCATATCTATTCTCCTCTTCAAGTAAACCAGTGTTCGAAGACGTAGAAGGGCTGAATCCTTTTTCACGTTAACAGAGATCTTTTTATATTTGTTTATAACAAACCCCTGTTAATAAATGATGATCTCTCACACCGATGCGGACTATGTCCAAAAGTGTGGGAGTGATTGCAGAGATGTGAGCCCCGCCGTTGGGCTCGAAGGAGTCCCATGACCCACCTACAGTAAGTGGATGGTTGAGGGCTAAGTCCCTACACTCGACCATGAATGAACATAAAATGATTGAAATGAAAGTGTAGGGGCAAACGGAACATTAGGGTATATCTCGTTATGACGTTCCCGTCGTACTTTTGCCAATCCCTCTTGTACTTACTCTTTCCCATGGGTAATACTCGTATAATTATCTATAAATTTAAGTATAATTCTGAAGTAGCCCACAAAGCATTTTGTTGCGTAAGCATTTTAATCATCAACTATTACACACTGGAGTTATTATATGTTCTAGCTTCCTACTTTTACCTCTAATTCGGAGGCGGGAAACACATACTAGGCATTACTGAAACTACTTATTACCCTAAGGAAATCGTATCCCACCCGTTAATCTGGTAGAACTTCATCCAATATTCTTGTGCTTATCACTGCCATCTCAAAAAATCCTATTGCTTACTTGTTAACGCACCATGATCTATCGCAATTATTATCTCTTGGACTGGCGTAAGCCGTTGTTGGATCGTGGTACTAATAATTGGCTATAATTAATCTTTACTATCATCTATTGTATAGAGAGCGAGTAAAGCTGTCTTAAGTGCTGTTAATCGCTGAGCCAACCGTGTACATAGCCAAAGATCTGATAGAACGGATTTAACCCTAGAGGTATTGCGATAACAATCCATATTATAAATCCATAAAGTAAATATAATGCCATATCTTTAAGATAGGAGTTCTGCTTGTCATTCCTTAATAAAAAGTACATCATTAACGAACCTATTGGCCCTACAAAATAAAGTAACCCTAACCACCTTTCTGATCCTTTTCTAGCAATTAATAAATAAAAGACCCCAATAATATAACCTACACCAGCTAAAGCCCCACCTAACAACCATAAAAAACGATTACCTTTAACCCCTACTCTCATAAATTATAATTATTTTTTAGTAAATTTAAACTTTTACCACCAGTTATGTCCGTGATGCATCATCATTGGATAATAGTGGATAAGTTAGTAACATCTCTCAGAGTCAGTAACCTTTACGAATTCTTTACTAGTAAATTCCGTATAGAAATAAACTCATGCCCATGATCTCCGAAATATACAATGCTATATAAAATCCGCTAGCCGCTAACATACCGCCGAAGGCTAGGATTACTATTCCTAAAATCACCATGCCCATTTTTAAAGGATTGGCCTTAAACAGTATAGCCCTAGCTGCTAAGAACAAAATAACTCCAGTACCGGGGATTGTGGCTACTGAAGAAGCACTTACCACTAATGGTGGGTAGTTCATTGGTAAGTAATCCTCTACTACATTAAAGCTCTGAGCTAGGATTGCAATTACTATAATGATACTCGCTACAACACTATATACGTAATATAATTTCACAAACTTTTGGGGTATCTGTTGTATAGACCCTAAGGATAGAATTAGTACTAATTCAGCGACTGCAAACACATATATTGCACTTAACGGGTAATTACTTATTCCAAATGCGAAAAGCACTTGACATAGAGTTCCTACCGAAAAGAGCACGAAACCTAAGAACCAAAAGAGCCACATCTTACTTTTACTTCTGTCATATTTGCTCCATACTAGGAACGTTAAACCCAAGCTTAATATGAACGTTATTAAAGACCATATAATAGCCTCGAATTGAACCCCGTTCATATACGAAAATTGAAATTATACCTTAAAAAATTTTCTGATGAGATTTAAACTGTAAATAAATATAAATTAAATTTTAATAAAAAGGAAAAAAATTATGCCTTTACCTTTCTGGCAACTTTCTCTAGCGCTTGCCTGTACAAGATTTTGTATGAAACTGCAGTAACACCACCTATAGTTAATATTCCACCCATTCCCAATACTACAGCACCAGCGGCCAAAGTAGTAGGATTAGTTAATAGTAAAGATGCTGGAACTCCAGCTAGGCTTCCTTGAATTGCCGGTACAGTACCGGCGGGTACAGCATCTTGCAATATCCTACCTTGAGTAAACACTCCAAACATTAATGCACCTATATAAGTCAGCAGGAATACCCATGTCTGTCTCCATGGTATGTTCTTAAATGTTGATAAGTATAATAATACATAAGTTAGTATTACGAATATCCAATAGCCCGGATTACCTACAGCACTCTGAAATACTACTGGTAACCATATTGCAGTACTAGCTAAGAATATTATATGCGCAAGCGTTAGTCCAGCAACGCCTAAATACCACCTCTCCTTAACACCATAGAATGCTACTGTGAAGTATACTACATAAAATACAACTCCCAAGAAGAACACTATATTAAACGGATTGAATAACATTTGCACGTAGTTAGGAGTTACTTGCAATTCTAGTAGGCTTTTTAAAGTGAATTGGAAACCGTAACCGCTAAATACTGAAGTGAACAATGTGTTACCCAAAAAGGCAACTATCAGAGCTATAGGCATTACTAATGTTAGAAACTTCTCTTCATCCATATGTAAACCTAAGCTTCCAGCCCCTTCAGCACTACCTATTAAGAAGTGATGTAAGCCAAGAAATATAATTAGGACGAGTAATGGTGCTACTAAAACCTCACCCGTTACAAACATTATTGGGGCAAAAATCGTGTCTAACGACACTACTAAATATACTAAAGAAGTTGCAATAATAGCCCATAGAGCTCCTAATACTGCAATCATTCTCTGCTTATAACTCTCTATTCTACATATAGGAATCATTACGATTGAACCGGCCTCAATCATAAATATTGTTACAAACCACGCAAGGGGTACGAAGAAGAATAATGTATATTCATTCATTTAACCCAACCCCCATGAATAAAATTTAAAAAAAAATTACTTCCCTTTGTCAATTATCTTATCATTTCCTATACTCGAGTCCTTAGAAGTTTGAGTAGCCATTACTCCTGCGGCATAGCCGCTTGAGACTGATAGAGAGGCGGAAATATCATCAGCAATTCTTCTCGTCGAGAATAACTTCTTCAACATGTATACGGTTCCAGCTACAGCAGTAGCTAGAACGACCATTATAGTTATTCCTATTGGCAAGATCTCTGGACTGTTATTAAATGCATCTGCAGTAGCCAGACCGGCTTGAATAGCATATAATCCAGAGGCAGTTTGTACCATTGGTCCCCACACAACCCATGGCTGTCTTCCAGTTTCAGCAGCTACCCAGCCAGCTTCCCATGCTATTAGTTGTAACCAACCAAATAAGAATGCGGCACCTAAGGGTATAATATTCTCTGTAGGATTATCTAAACCTAAGAAGCTTAACCACTTTGGCCTTCTCCATACCGAGTAAGCTAATACCCAGGCTACTAATGCACCAATTATTCCTAAAGTAGCGTGGATATCATATGCGGGATGGGAGATCCACAATACTGGATCCCAGTCTTGACTCACGAAACTCGAGTACCCTAAGACTACAGTGTTAGGATTAGGTGGCCATGAGACTAACAAACTCAATAAACCGGGTATTTTAATGCCGAGGAAACCTAATGGAGCGTTGGATTGAGTAGTCCTCAAACCCTCCAAAGTTGCTAGTTTAAGAGGTTGGGCCCAGTATAAAGTCTTTCCAGCATTATCACCAGCCCATGCTAAGAATATAGCATCACCAGCCCATAAGTAAGCGGAAAGCTTAAACCCTCTAGTGTAATACTCCTTCTCCTCATGATCCATATTCTTGTTAGTTAACATTCTATAAGCGAAATAACCTAATATACTACCAAATCCTACAAACCAAGCACCCGCGACACCCATAGGTACTTCAGCAATTGCTGCCGGTGGTGCAAGTGCGCCTAATGGATCCACATCGGTTATTTGCCCACTCTGTGCGTATTGTGCAACGTTAAATCCAGTAGGAGTGTTCATCCAAGAGTTAACCAATATTATTAAAATCGCAGATGCTACAGAACCTAATGAAATTAATAGTCCTATAATCATGTGCGCTCCTCTACTCAGCCTATCCCAGCCGTACATGTAAAGTGCTAAGAATATTACTTCAGTAAAGAATGCTAAAACCTCAATATCAAAGGCTAAGATATCAACCTGGTTTACTACATACATCCACTTGTACCATACGGTTATGAACTCAATAGCGATAGCCGCACCAGCTGCAGAACCAACGGCAAACAATACAGCCATAACAACTGACCATCTTTTAGCTATTGCCATGTAATATGGGTCGTTCTTTCTATAAGCTAAATACTCAGCTGCCACTATGAATATTGGTAGCGTTATAGCCCAATATGTAAACAATACGTGTGTTCCCATTGTATACGCTGCAAGAATACGGTCGAATATTTCAAGAGTCACTTGATTCACCAATTATAATTACGAATTCATACTATTTAAATGCTTCCTTTTATTTAGATACTAAGAGTAAAATTTTATTTTGATAAAAGTAATTTAATTCATTAATCGAAATGATTATTTAACTTTTTTTTACATGTTTAATTCTCCAGAAAGCATGATTTATGATATAATGTAAATAAGTACTGAGAGTTTGTATTCATGTTTAAACTATTATAAATCTAATCTTCTATTTAAATTTACCTAAATGTTTAAATACTAGTTCTAATTAAGTAATAGTTTTAATAATAGTTTAATTATTTGTTTATTGGTTAATTTTTATTAATTTTCATCATAATTTGAGTTTACAGTGAATTATTGGAAAGATTCTTTTTTATAAAAAGATAAGGGGAATAATATTTGAATTCGCGTTAGAAGTTGTTGGAATTTATGAAGGAAAAGGTTAAATAGACTGTTATCACTTCTACTTTCAAAACTTTTATAGATACGTATATAATTCCTAGATCGGATTGTGTTTACCCGTGACGTAACTTTTCCTTACTTTTAATTACTTCTAATTCCGCCACGAGCACCCGTCTTAAGGGATCATACTCAGTTACCCATAGGGGCTGGTCAAGGGAAACACCTATATAGGTTTTATTAATCGAGGAGAGTGATACTCTCCTCGGCTGGGGAAACATGATCGAGAGGGAAATTGAAGTGAAATCTTCGGGTAGTGGCGTGACAAACCCCTACCATCGAACTGAACATTGTGATAAAATTCACGCATATAGGTGTGATAAATAGGTAGGGGTAATAGGGATAGATGTATCAAAAGATCATTAGGGGGAGGGTGAGAAAATACGAGAACAAAAAGGAGGGTTATGAAGAAATCCTCAAGATGAAACCCTGCAGAATAGTCCTAGAGCCTACTGGAGTATACGCAATAAGACCTTCACTTCAAGGAGAATAGGGATAAAAATAATACAAGTTAGTCCAAACGCGTTATCGAGGGAAAAGAAGTTTAGGGGAAAGAAAACAGAATTTTACGACGAGAAAAATTAGAAAACATGGTTGATAAGGCTAAGGAATACGATTACAACCCCTTAAAGGAAATGACAACACTCTACCTCTTCCTAAAGGACATAGAGGTAAAGTACAAGAATACCAATTCTCCTCTTCAAGTAAACCAGTGTTCGAAGACGTAGAAGGGCTGAATCCTTTTTCACGTTAACAGAGATCTTTTTATATTTGTTTATAACAAACCCCTGTTAATAAATGATGATCTCTCACACCGATGCGGACTATGTCCAAAAGTGTGGGAGTGATTGCAGAGATGTGAGCCCCGCCGTTGGGCTCGAAGGAGTCCCATGACCCACCTACAGTAAGTGGATGGTTGAGGGCTAAGTCCCTACACTCGACCATGAATGAACATAAAATGATTGAAATGAAAGTGTAGGGGCAAACGGAACATTAGGGTATATCTCGTTATGACGTTCCCGTCGTACTTTTGCCAATCCCTCTTGTACTTACTCTTTCCCATGGGTAATACTCGTATAATTATCTATAAATTTAAGTATAATTCTGAAGTAGCCCACAAAGCACGTTAACTCCATCGAGCTTACAACTAACCATCTAATAATGTTCTCATCAAGCGTTTTATCTCTATAAGTTAAACTAATTAATACCTTGTTTTCTCCTATTAAAGGTTCAATAACGATTTCCTTATAATTTATGCTCTCGCTAGAGATATCGGATCTACTGTCAATCAGTCTGACTCCCATTAATTTAGGAGAGCTTAATATGTCGGTTTTGACTTCTTGGGGAGGTTCCAGAAGCTTTATTTTTCCCCTCAACTGCCTCAAAAGAGAACTCATAGCCAATTGTTTCCTTCTCAAATAACTTCAAGTATTTATCTTTAAATTCTTTATAAATTTCTGCTATAATCTCGTCGCTTATCGGAGGTTTGAAAGATACGGAAAAAAGCTGATTTTACCTCGATTTAATAATGAAACATTGTTCCCTTTTATATTATTAAAGATCAATAGATCCTGAAATCGTGTTTTTGTTGCTAGAAAGTTTAAAAGCAAGTTAACTAAGTCTTTATCTACAAGCCCGGCTTTTATAAGATTTGCCACGTCCTCATTGACGAACCTTCTGTTGAGTATTCCACTTATACTTGCTGAAGTTATCATAGTTAATTAATTTAATTTTTGAATTAAAAGATTATGCAAAAAGACTTTACATATGAATTGGTTTTTTCCTAAAATTTACTTCTTTACATGCATATTTGAACAATAAAAGGATATTACGATAATAACTTTGAAGTAATTAATAAGATAAAATATTTATTATTTAAGGTCAAGAGTGTTATATTGAGAGTCAATATGTTTAGTACATTGATTTTAGTAGGAATGTTAATGCCTTTTTCCCATATCTTTCATTACAACCTTATATAGTTATAGATATTACAGTAATAATAAAGATACAATAAATTCTGTATATATAAACTATAAATTATCTTATCTAAGATAAATAGTTAAACTTTCTGAATATATAGGTTATGTCTCTAACGAATCAATGGAATTATGGAGAAAAATAGTATTAGGAGATACTTATGATGATAAAGGTAAAGAATTCATGTTGACTTTAATTAACTTCTTGGATAGACTTACTTTAATTAATTCGGTTTACTACAAAGAGGAATTTACAAGAAAATTGTTGGTGTATCTGCTATTGATAAATAACTTCTTGTTTATAGTTAATGTATTGATGATGTTTACAAGATTGTTTATTGACTTATCCTCTCTTATGTGGGGTATAAATATTGTTATATTGTTTACTTTCTATTATTGGAAAAACTATACAAATAAATTACTTGACTTTAAGAAAATTTTGTCGGGAACAGCATCTGGATTAACAGTTATGAAATATTTTGACTCCTTAGAAGCGTGTCTAAATGCTAAATTATTTCCACCGTTGAAATAGGTATTTTTTCAGACCTTATAAGCTTGAACATACTGTCACTGCTAATTAAGTTCGACAATATTTTGAAAGTGTTATCAGATGAGGCATTATCTACCATTATGACTTCGTAGTCAGGGTAATCGAGATTTTTTAAGGCTTTAACATGTTCATACAATAAGCTTCCTTCTTTTTCAGAGTTGTAATAGACGATGAATATTAAGATTTTAGGATAAACATTTAATCCTTATAAACTCTACATTTTAAAATTTTTCCAGATTTTGACAGATATATTCAAAAACGTTCTACTCAATTCACTTAAAATGAAGTATAGTCTTCATACTTTTAGAAACTTCATATTAGTTTGCCCATTAATTTCCTATTTAGATAATTTCTAAATTCCGTACTATTTTCACCGTACTTAACTAAATAAGAAAAACATGAAGAGCATACTGGTTTATTGTTATATTGATTAGTAGCTGCGTCACCACAGAAGACGCATTGACTTCTGGATGACTGCAAAGGAGCTATTTTAGCCTTAGATATGAGCTCATCAGCTACGTTTTTATACCTAGTGATAGTTACGACCTTACTTTTGATCTCATCTTCTACGTTGATCGGCTTCACTGTAGGTCTCTCATCTGTAGGAACATAAACGTGAATTATTGTAATTGGTTCTTCTGTTCTCACAAATTTGTAATGAGCTTAATTTTTATTATTATTTTCATTTTTTATTACCTAAATTTTACTTAACTCTATTTCCTCTTCCTTACCGGTATCATATGTAATTTTCACTTTCATTTAATTACTGGCATATGAGTATGAAATTATAAATTTCATGGTATACATATATTAACAGAGAAAATTTTCTTAAACTTAATGATCAATATGTAGAATTCATGAAACAAACATAACCTAAGCTGGTAAACAATTAACGAACACTACGATATAAGTGAAATTATCATAAAAGATTTAGGAATTGTTAAAGCAATTATTTGATAGATATCTAAAATTCTAGGTTTTTAATTATATAATTTTCACACAATTACGGGATATAAGTAAATTATCTTCAACATCCTACTTCCTTAATACGGCTAATCTTAAAAATTTTTCAGCCAGATTATTCAATAAAGCTTTTTACATAAAAACGGTTTAGAGAATTTAATGGGAACCCATTTGTGTAATGCTAGAATAGTGTTTTCTACTGTCTTTTTGCTGGTACTGCTCTTAATATCTATGAGTATTAAATCAGAAGCTCAGATATCAGCTGCATTAACTGCCGATTTTATAGACGCGTCTCAACAAAGCGTTAGCGGAAATAGTATATTTTACTTAGTTATAGAAGTAAGCGGGAGTGCTAGTTTGTCAGGTTCGTATTCTATTAGCTCTATCTCAACCTACCTGAGTGGTTACGGTATCCCTTCATATTCCCCTCCTGAAGGAATGGTTGTATCCAAACCGTACGTTTTAAATGACACCGTCTACTTTATTTACGCTCCTAATATAACCTCAATTAACCCATCATCACCAGATATTAAATACGCGTATTTAGCCTCAGTGGATTACAGCAACGGGATTTGGGGAAATCTTGATCTGGTCATAGATTACGGTTTCACCGAAGCTTTCTCGTTGTACAAAGGGTATATATACGCTATATGGTACCCTAACATTTCCTCCTCAACGCCTTACTTGATCGTGATTTCACCCTCACATCAAATAATTTACAATAACACTATCCCAGTGAATAATGTAATCTTAATATGCGTTCTCTCCAGTGACATAATAGCTATTGCTAATTCAACTAGTAAGTTATCCCTCCTACAACTAAGTAGTGGTTCGATATCCTCAGTATCATTACCTCCTGAACAACTCTTTATATATAACTTATCTAGTAAGGCTTTAACTCACGCTCCTAATTACAAAGATATAGAGCCAACTTCCTTCCAAAGAGTTAACAACCATACATTCTTAATTGACTTCTCCTCTAATAGTTATTCTTACATAGCTGAATATAACGTATTAAACGACAGTATTTATAATGTAAAGCAAGTACCCGGTACTGCAACAGTAAGTTATTATAATGGTCTGGTCGCAGTTAGCTCAGTGTATAGAAATAGTCAGACTCAGTATACTTATTATAACTATGTCTTTAAACTATCCGACTGGTCCACAGTCTATTTCAATAGCGGTTCCACTACAGCCCCCAGTATTTCTCTCAATGTAGGTGAAGCATTAGTAGGAAACACCACTATATACCTTTTTACGGTAAAGGTCGACGGTTACTTAGCCTCGATATTCCCACCTACTTATCAGTTAACATCAAGCCCGACCTTGGTATATATTGGAGGAATACCTCAGCCTTTCTCAATTCATTCAAATCAAGAGCATTACAACGGATACACTATAGTGACATTATATTGGTCGGAGAGCGTTCCATCAACGTATTCGGTTTTCGTGAATGGTACGCTTTTAGGCTCTACAACGGATAACATTTATTACCTTAACTTCACTAAGAATGAAACTGCTTATATTACAGTGGAAGCTCAAAATTCTCTAGGATCTATAAATGAGAGCATCATAATCTACATCCTAGTTTATAAGGAAGTATCTACTTCAATTACCACTACTACTGTAATTCCATCAAATACGACAACTAGTATCCCCACAACCACCTCTCATCAGTCCACGACGTCTTCGACAACTTATTCCCAGACGGTCACAGATAGTACGACACCCAGCACATCAACTATCATACCCACCAAATCTGCGAATTCTTCAAAGCAACTTTCTATACCGCCTATGTACCCCGTCGAAATAATTATAGTAGTAATTACCGCAATAGTTATAGCTTTACTTGTAGCGAGAAAAAAGTAAATTAATAAAGTAAGCCTCTTGGTCTACTACCCGTAATGTGCCACATACCTATATACGGGATCAACCCCAGTACAGCCCTTCTCTTGTCTGTTAATACTTTAACAAGGACCTCCAACATGGCAGAGTAGTAGTTATCCTTCATTTTCTCTATTTTCTGTTCCAGCCGCTTTTTATCTTCATTAATTAAGGCATCGATTAATTGCACTAGAAGAACTTCCAGTGAGTCTGGAGGATGTCTTTCTTCGATTTGTTTTGCTATAATGTTAAAGAAATATTGTTTATCCTTACGGCCTAAAAGTATTAGACTACCAATATATATCGCGAGATCTAAGGAAGTCCCCGAAATGATTAACTCCTCCTGACGGTCGTTAAGTATAACACCAGAAAGATTAGTAATTATATCTATTGCACCCTTTATATCCGAGCTTTTTACTTGATTACATATATTCTTTAAATCCATAACATCTTGTAATATAGTCTTATACTCATACTTCTCTCCATTAGCCAAGCTCTTCATTAACTTAAGCTGGTACATCTTAATTAAATCCATACAATCCTCATCCGTATAATCACCTTCCTTTACTCTTTTCCAGACTTCAGAAAACCAGTCATTACTCAGTTTTTCCACTAGTTCGATTGTAGTCCTCACAGACTCAGTCTTAGGGTGTGTAAGTAGTAATGTATATCCAATTCCGGCGTCTAATCTCTTCTTCAATAAGGCAAGCTCTTTGTAGATTAACGATGAGTTAGTTGTTGGTATAGTCATTAAAAAGTCTGAGAGAAGTAAAGCTTCATCCTTATTCAGTGGTATCTCTTTCACTTTTGTAGCTGACCGCCTAAATTTTTCATATAGAAAAGCAAACTTTATTAGATCCTTGCTTGACAGTGCGTAATCCGCAAGACTTCCAAATAAGATCGTGGCCCACAAGGGATCTTGAACTTCCAAATGTGCTATTTCTCCTCTCTTATATTTAATTAAAGATTTAGGAAATATTGAATATGCATCTTGTAACCTTTCTATTTCTTCTTCTAGTCTTTCATCTTCTTCATTCATAAGGTAATAATATGCTATGACAGAGAAGAGTCTTGCAAAAACCGTGTTCTCTTTTGCCCTCTTTATCAGGTCGGGTATTACACTCTTAACCCACTCGGTTCTACCGCCTTTTACCGCTGAAACCGTTATTT
>NZ_JBBHKR010000072.1:0-2860 GCF_037389425.1 Stygiolobus sp. CP850M | reverse complement strand
ACTAAAAAGTGCTCTTGAATATCATAGTATTCGAGGTTTATCCTCACGGCATCAGCATTTCCTATACTATCAACCCTTGGCTGGTACTTGAAGTGGACTCTAGGTTTGATGTGATACCTAGCTGAAAAACCGATTCCTTCCTTATATAAGTCGAACAAGGAACGATAGTTTACATATCCCCTAACACCGAAAATTATCTCCTTTATCCCTTGTCGAGCTAGTTCCAGTAAAGTGTACTCAATTAAAGGTCTGTTCAGAAGCCTAACTGCAGCTTTTGATGTCTCTACTGTCAAAGGTCTAAGTCTGGTCGCTTCTCCTCCTATCGGGATTATTACCTTTACATCTTCTATGCTGATTGTCATCACTTAATAATTTTTATACAATGATTTATAAAACATATATATGAGGCACGTCAGCATAGGCTTTGAAGTACACCAACCTTTCAGGATAAGAAAGGACTTTCTTTGGAATCCAATGTATAGAAGTGAAGTGTTATCGAAGTACTTTGACGACTCACTTAATAAGGAGGTCTTTGAGAGGGTAAAGAGGAAATGTTACGTACCAGCAACCAAGATAATCCTTGAGGAAATCGAAAGAGGCGAAAATGAAGGATACGACGTGAAGTTCTTTTACTCTATCTCTGGCACTTTCGTGGAGCAGGCGGAAAAGTGGGGGAGAGAAGTAATAGAACTCCTACAACAACTCTCTTATACCAGAAAAGTCGAGTTCCTTTCACAAACTTATTACCACTCGGTCACGTCATTGTGGGCAGATTTGGACGAATGGAGAGAACAAGTGAAAAAGCACATAGAGTTAATAAAAGAACTCTTTGACCAAAACCCGGTGACTTTCGAGAATACGGAGTTGATCACTAACTTCAGGATAGCGAAAGAAGTGGAGAAGATGGGTTTCAAGGCAATAGTCACAGAAGGAAAGGAAAGTTTATTGAAAGGGAGAAGTCCGAACCACGTTTATAGGGTTAAGGGAACAAACCTATCCCTATTTCTGAGGAACTACAGACTAAGTGATGACATTGCTTTTAGATTTTCAAACAGAAACTGGGATCAATACCCCTTAACAGCTAAGAAATTTGCAGACTGGGTAAGCTGGTCTGAGGGAGATACGGGGATGATCTTTGTAGACTATGAGACGTTCGGTGAGCATCACTGGACAGAAAGCGGGATCCTAGACTTCCTACGCTGGTTACCCAGAGAGCTGACGAGAGCCGGCGTTAAGATGGTTTTACCGCGGGAAGTCTATCGAAACGTGTACGACGAAATTCCCTTAGACCAAACTGTCTCTTGGGCAGACGTAAACAAAGACGAGTCTAGTTGGTTAGGAAATATTATGCAATGGGCATTTGACGAGATGGTGAGGAGGACGGAAATGTTAGCTAAAGAGTTAGGCGGTGATTATATCAAGGCGTGGAGGTACTTCACTACTAGTGATCATTATTACTATATGTTCTTAGGCAGTGGTGGGCCCGCTGAGGTTCACTCCTATTTTAATTCTTTCAATTCACCTATTGATGCATTCATTAACGAGTTTTACGCTATAACATTATTCCAAGAAGAAATGAGGAATATACTAGGAATAAATAATGAGCCTTTCATATTTAACGTAAATGGGCAAAGGGGAAAAGAAGTGTGGACTTTGAAGCAATTTTACGAGGTATTAAAAAATCACCCAGAATACAAGGAATTTGAGAAGTATGTTAAGGAGTGGTCTAAATGAGAAGATATGAATCACTTTGGATGTCCGACGAAATCAAGAGCATTTGGATGATTTCTACCGAACTCACAAAGGTGGCTAGTTTAGGAGGTCTTGGTCCAGTAGTTTATAATCTAAGCAAGAACTTGGCAGAGAAGGGTTACAGAGTAACGGTGATTATGCCCAGTCACGGGAGGCATTTAGACCCTAAATTAAGGGAGTTTCTTTCTCTCAGGGAGTTACCTTTAGTCGCAGAAGGAGACAGAGTTGGACTTGACGGAAGTAGATATCACTATAAGTTGGGATTTGAAGAAGGAAAACTTGACGGGTTTAACGTGATCCTAGTAAAGGGGCTAGACTACAATACCGGGGTCTTAATGGACAATTGGAACATTTATGCATACATCACCGAGAAGGCTGCTCTATTAGCAAGAGGTGTAATGAAATATTCGGAGTTCTCTATACCCTCAAACGTCCCGTCAATTATTCACGTCCATGATTGGCACTCAGTTTTAGCAGGAGTAGGGGCAAAACAAGTATTTGAAACGAGGAGAATTATAGTACCTTTAGTGTACACAATTCATTTAATTAACAAGGTAGGATTTCCTTGGCATTACGCATCGGAGGACTGGGCAGGTCTGATGAATTGCCCGCATTACATATGGAAAGTAATAAAACACGAACTATACACTACGAGACAAGTATGGGACGAACTGTCCTCGGGTTTCATAGAAAAGTTTGGAGCCTATGAAGCGGATATGATAGCGACCGTAAGTAAGAGTTACCTAACTTACGACGTTTATAACTTCATAGGGAATTGGATAGAGAATAAGAGCTGTGTAACATACAACGGTACTGAGTGGAACATAAACGAGGCGATAGAATACGCTAAAGCTAGGTTCAACACCACGGATAGGAATATCGTAAGGAGGAGACTTTATGAGGAACTGGAGAGATTGAGGATTATACCAGAGGATTATGTAACGGGGAATATGCTTTGGAATAATCGCTTCAGGATAGGGATCAAAGACGACTGGACTTATGCCAGAGTCGATGACGGACCTTTAGTGCTCTTTGCGGGAAGGATGGTTTACCAGAAGGGAGTAGATTTATTGATAAGAGCATTCAGGGAGACACTTAATGTAATTCC
>NZ_JBBHKR010000071.1:0-4489 GCF_037389425.1 Stygiolobus sp. CP850M | reverse complement strand
TAAGTAAATGCTATTCCATACTATCACGTAGATAGCATCCGTTATAAGTCTGGGAGCCCATTTTTTCACTCCATATATAGGAATAGGAAGGCCGTAAATTAAGGAACCTAAAAAATAGGTTAAAGTAGCAAGAAGTTGTGCATAATAAAGTATATCAAATATATTGTACATTTCTCACACCTGCGAGGCCACATATGATATTAGATAGAACACAGTACTCCCTATTGCTAAGAAGAAGGCGGCTATTATAGCATCTTCAAGAATATCTTGTCCTCCTCTTTTTATCCTAAATATAGGTATTGGCGAACCCCTGAGGGCCCACCCAACAGCCCACGCTAATATGAAGATACTCCAGCCTATTTCGGTTACTGTTCCAGTTAAGTTTGTTATAAAAGCTTCTAACGTCATTTCTTAGTCGAAAATATTACTTTATTTTAACGTGAGGGAGATAACTGAATCTGTTTTCCTTTTAGATACTCAACTATTACATTAACTATAGATGGCGGTGTAATGTTTTCAGTATTTATTACTAAATCAAAAACAGAGAGATCCAACATGTCTATACCATAATATCGTAAAAAACGGTCCCTATGACTTTCTTCCCTTTTTATTATTTGATCCAGAGCTTCAGCTTCTGTCATGTTATCTCTTTTGGCTACTCTCTGAGCCCTAGTATGTAGGGATGCTGTTAAGTACACGGTTAAATCCGAGTAGTTATGAAATAGCCATCCTGCAATATGGGATTCAACTACTAAGTTTTTGCTTGTTCTTATTATGTTAAATAACTCCATATCTACAGCTTTATCAATGTTAAAATCTTTTTCAGCCATTTTATTCAGTTCGATTAGTGATAACTTTTTCTCTTCTGCCATCTTTCTGAAAATCATTCCTGCTGAAACATATTCTATCTTTAAAGAACTAGCCAAAATCTTAGCTACAGATGACTTACCACTACCTGGAGGGCCACTTATTATTATTAACATCAAAACCCTCTTACTGCTAATTTTATTAATCTTTCTAAACAATCATGGCATAAATAACCTCCAAAAGGTCTCTCAGGCCTCTTTTCAGTTTTACTGTACTTATGAATCTTATTAGTTTTTACACCTCTTAAAGGCTTTTTACATATTGCACACAAGGCTTGTGAATTTTTCTTATCTTCATAATGAGTTACCGTTCTTCCTGAAGGTGTTCTAACCTGAACCCTTCTCAACGATCTTGACCTTTGCTGAGGAGAAGGCATATTTAAATGAATTTATCCTAAGTTTATAAAAGCTTTGGTCTCCTTAACGACAAGGGCGTAAACAGCAAGAATGACAGAATATAAACGAACAAGTTATTTATCTCGGGCTTACCGCTTATTGGGGGAGTGACTATAGTAGAGTATGGAAAATACACATAAGAAGGATATATATAGTTTAGAACTATTAATAAACCTACCATATAGACCATTATGACTGTTAATGATTGGAAGAACATATAATTTCTCAACTTGTTAGTATAAGTCTGAACTTCAGAAGATACTGCTCTCATTACTTTGTTTCTCCTTTTGTTAGAGGTGATAGAAGATATTCTATCTTCGTACTTTCTTATTAACAATATTGTTTTGGTCATTTTTGGATTTAAATAGAACCTATACCATAGATAGAGGATAAAATTAAATAAAAAAGATATTAAAAGTATTTCTAAAACTGTATAAAACATCTAGCAATTCACTTCATCGACCTTATTATTTCATTTGCAGCTATGCTCGGATCCCCTTCAGCGTTAATAACCACCTTCACAGTAGCTCCCACTAGCACAGCTGAGGCCATAGCAGCGTATCTAGCAAAGTTTATGGTCTCAATAATTACTTTCTCATCGCTGTAGTCTGTCCTGCTTCTCGTGGTGTCCCTTTTCTGTCTTTCAAGTATTAACCTAGGTTCCGCTTCAAGTAGGAATATAATATAGGGATTTATCTCTTCAATTACGTATTTCGGTAGCCCAGGCAGATAACCTGAAGGAGTTTTAATGACAGCGTGAGTGTCGATGAATAGCATACCATCTCCTCCTTCCTTTGCCTCTTTAGCAATGCCTTTAGCTGCATCAATTTGAAGTTGCCTCTGCTTCTCTACTGGAAGTTTTCTCATCTCATCTCTATTGTTTACATAACCAAGGCTTATTGCAGTCTTTAACATGAAGTCACCATAGTTGATTATCTTGTTATTTATACCTTCTTTATCTAAAATTTCCTTGACTTTTTGTAGAACGGTGGTTTTACCTACACCCGGAATACCAGTTACTATACCTATTTTCAACTCTCACTCACCAATAATTCTCTTTAATAACGGGTACATCTCTAGTGTCCTCTCATAGGCTAATAAATTATAGTATTGAACCGCTATAGTGACAGCTAATAACAATCCTACTCCAGTTCCATATACACCTAGAAATGTTGCTAACACAGCTATTACACCCACAATGAGTGAGCTGTAGAACCCTAACGGGTAAATATATTTAGCTAAGATAGATTCAATAACTTTCGGATTATTCCTCATACCCGGTATTTCTACTCCAGCTTCGACCATCTGTTGAGCTTGTGTGGCTGGATCCAACCCGGCAACATCGATCCATAGTATTCCGAAAACTATCGATAGGACTATAAATACAGCAGCATATATTACTGCACCTACCGGATCTAGAACTAAAGCATATACACTGTGAGGTATATTTGAAGGAGGGAAGAAGAAAGCATTAGCTATATCTCCTATTATTGTTCCAGCAGCAGAAGATACTCCAGAAGCTATTGAGGCAAATAATTCAAAATCAGCTCCCAGAACGCTTACAAATATAACTGGAATGCTACTTACATACAAGAAGTTTAAAGGAATGGTACTTCTTATACCCCTAAGTCTAGGACTAGTAACGGGAATTTGTACATTAATATTAGTTAAATAAATTATTAGCAAAATTAATGCAATAGTTGATATTAACCCTACTAGATCCGGCTGAAATGGTGTTGTTGTGTTAGTGTTTACAATTAAGTTAAGCAAATTCTTTCCAGATACAATATACGATACTAAAGTTGGGAAAAATCCAACTGGTAAATCTTGGTTTTGAACATTAGCTATTCCAAACATATCCCAGAACATTATTTTTGTTACACCAGCAAGAATGAACAAGCTTATCCCTGATCCTAAACCCCAACCTTTCTGAATCATTTCATCTAAGAGCAAAATTATGTATGTTGCTACTATTAATTGGGCAGTCACTATTGTTGCCAAGAGTAGGCTATTAGTAGCTTTTGTAAATACATATCCGAAAAGAGCTGACTCTACGATAATGAATATGAAAGCTAATCCCTTTTCAGCTTCAGTAAACTTAATCTGGTCTTCCTCATTTGCTAAATCCATCTCTATAAGTTTAGAACCAACAAGAATTTGCATTATAAGTCCTGACGTAATTATAGGACCTATTCCCAATTGGGCTAAAGTGCCTTGAGAAGATGCAAAGATTATTTGTTCAGCTAAAAAGTTACTTAAAAAAGAATTTGTAGATGAGACGCCATACAAGGGGATTGATGACATTACTAGATATACTATAAGAGCAATAAATGACCACATTAACTTTTGGCTCAAAGAAGGCTTTTGCTCAGGTTTAGTAACTGCTGGTAAGTATTCCCCTAATTTTTCTAAGAAGTCAACAAAACCCATTGCAATCTAAAAAGCCTTACTCCTTTGAGGTTAATATAATTTCTCCTCCTAATTGTTTGACCTTTTCGACAGCTTTTTCCGTAGCGTGTTTAACTTTTATTACAACCTTAGAAGTTAAACTACCACCAGCAAGTAACTTCTCATATCCATATTTCTCTAAATCTATTACTTGCTTACCATTTTCCTCTGTGGGTCTAATTGTCCCATTGTCTATTAAAGTTTGAAGTTTTCTTAAGTTAATTGAATTAATAACTTTAGATGTAGGATTCCTAAATCCATGTTTACCATACCAGCCTTCTCCATACTTAACTAACCAAGACCATTTCTCCTTATGCATTCCTATAGTTCTTCCACCTTCCGCACCTCTATCCCTATGCTGTCCTTTTGTTCCCCATCCATGTGTTCTGTATCCCCTATACTTCCTACTTTTCTTTTCTTTTCTTACTACCATCTTACACCATCCTCTTAATCAATTCATTAATTTTTTCTCCTCTATACCCAAACTCTCCATTTGAACCATAAGGTCTATTAACCTTTCCCTTAAATCCTCCTTTAGGAGGATGCAAAGTGATTGGAAGCTTAAAATAATTATCCAGCTTATTTAATTTCAGTTCGCCCTCTTTTACCTTCTTGACAAACTCTGTGTATCCACTTAGCTTCATAACCTTAGTCACAAACTCCTCATTTACCTTGTTCCCGTCAATAGTCTTCAGCCTTGTTAGCAATAAGTTTAAACCTTCATCATTTAGCTCTCCCCAAGTTATATAGGGAGCTGTCAATTTCAACATCCCCTCCAA
>NZ_JBBHKR010000070.1:0-16931 GCF_037389425.1 Stygiolobus sp. CP850M | reverse complement strand
GGCTTTCACCAATGGACAAACACTTCCCTTGGAACTCTAACGCAAAGACGATCGAGAGGTGGTTCGCAACCTATTTCCTTATCTATAACATCCTTTACTGCCCGGTGTATTTGTTAGATAAGGGGGTGATAATAAATGTAAATATTTCAAATGAGTGAAAATGTTGTCCACACTCTATGTAATAGAAGCAAATAATATAAATCCAGCAAATATTGCAGGATTCTATACATATCAAGGATGGGTACCTAACTTTGTTGTAGCAATAAATACACAAGGAACATATGCGGCAGGACTACCAGGAAATTCTCCAGTATTTACTTGGACAAACACAACAGGAACAGTGGTTTATGAAACACAACTATATCAAGACTATATTGAATACGCTGCTGGAGGAGATGTATTAGTACCACCCACTGGAATGATAATTCCATATGGGTCAGTTAGACCTCTTGGCTCAGCCCTCTTTAATTTTACTACTCCACAACACACTTACAACCCTCCCAGCTAATTTTTTAACAATTTTTTTATGATACACTCACAACATAAGGAACTCCATAGGTTACTATAACCCAATCTAAATACATATAACCAGATCCACCTCCAGAACCTGCTGAAACTAATAAATAAGGAGTTCCAGTATATACATTAGGATTATCCTAGACGATTTATAGTTAAAGAATAGATTAGATTGAAAATTATAAGCCTCATTGATGAACTGAAACGAGCCTCGATCCCGGTAGTGCTTATACGTTAACTATGAGGAAAAGATTAAAAGGCATTATACGTTTTAAGAAAAACTTTAGTATATGAAAGAAGAACTAGACCAATTTACGTCATAAAAAAGGATTGAAATAGTTTTAACTTATTAGAAACCCGGATTAAATTTTACTACAGTCCTTACCATCTGACCATTAGATAAATATAATAAGACGTTGTAGATGTTACCAGGTACTAGATTTATAAGTTGAGGAAATCTTATAGTGACTTCGTTTTGTCCTTGATTTAAGGTGCTTGGATATACTTGAGTAGTATATATGGTGGAGTTCTCAATTGAAGCGCTAGTTATTGATAAACCATATCTATTCGCCATAAGGGTTACTTTGGCTTCACCATTCTGGTTAATTTGACCTATCCCTATCTGATATACATCAGTACTTGCAGGGAATATATTTGGAACAGGTTGCGAGCCGTACGCTGGCTGGGGATTATATGGTGGGTACTGGGAGGTTCCGGTAGGTGGGTAAGTTGAAGGCGGATAACCACTACTCGGTCCATACGTTAGTCTTCTCACTATATCGTCTATGCTTATATATGTTAATATCCAGCCTACAAAGGAAATACCC
The DNA here is from genome assembly GCF_037389425.1 of Stygiolobus sp. CP850M. Classification (NCBI taxonomy): domain Archaea; kingdom Thermoproteati; phylum Thermoproteota; class Thermoprotei; order Sulfolobales; family Sulfolobaceae; genus Stygiolobus; species Stygiolobus sp. CP850M. The sequence goes on along the minus strand of NZ_JBBHKR010000070.1, from coordinate 15,588 downwards.
GGTATAATTATTAAGATTCCGCCGATCTTCATCATGTCACTTGAATAAGCCCCTCCTAAGTTGAATATTGTAATACCTATTAGCAAGTATCCTATGAAAGTGACTATTGCACCTAGTATTGCTAAAACCCCTCCTATAGCAGCTAACGCTAAGCTACTCGCACTAAATATAGAAGCAACTGCACCTACAATGGCCAATAAACCCCCTATAAACGATATCAGTATTCCGAAGGGCAGTATTTTTAACCCAGTGAAACCGCTATTAACATCTTTTCCAGTTATAGCAAACGATTGGAATGCTGTTCTCAGTTTAGGAATTCCAACTATAAATAGTAATATTAAACTAACTATGGAAACTATTGCACCAACATTTACAAAAAGTCCTATGTATCCTAAAAGCGTGATAATGATAAACCACAAAGATGCGTCCTTTAATTGCTGCAGTGCAATAACATCGTTCGATCCATAATATGAAGAGCTAGGTATTGGATTACTCATATGCGTGTAATTTCTTTATATCGATATATAAATCTACTCCTTTATTCTAGTTTAGAAATTAATTTGATATAAAAACTTAGAACTGTTAAAAAGTGTTTTGAGTTTTAAAGTGATGCTATTTACCATTTATAAAGAGGATAACGTCGATTAATACGATAGCTGTAAATTTCGATTTAGCCGGCTAAAATATTATTTCTCCAGCCTACTACGGGAATCAACATAGCCTTAATGATCTCATTCAAGAACGTTATTATTACTCTTAGCTTTAGCTTAGGTAAACGTTATCAACCAATATTTCATAAAATATCTTGCAATATCTTTTACCTAACCTTGTGAATAAACTAACCCCCGATATGGTTTTGTCTTGTATAGTTGATATCTAGGTGCCTGACAAGAACTGCCATCTCATTAGCTTAACGGTAAACAACTGCTCAAGCGAAGAACCATTCATGGAGCTAATTTATAAAAGTGGAGGTTAAGGGGAGTTTATACAATTTCTTTATCTCAACAGTAAAGCTTTTAAATATCTAAACAGATATTTACTTAGTGAGGGAAATGGTGTCTCACCCAACAAATAAGGAACAACTGTGGGTAAGCCCTCAATACGCCAGGATAATAAAGAAGATAGCTGTAGACATAGGAAAAAGATACTCAGACGTTGCCGACGAGGTATTAGACTTAGGCCTAAAAGAATACGCTAAGAAGTACAACATCGACTTGGAAAAATATAAATGAGGAAGAAGGATAAAATATAATGGGGGCAAAAACCTCGTCCCTTCAATGTGGAGAGTTCAGATCTCTAGCATTACAACTGCTCCTCTTCTCGGCACACTCGTCCGTTTTAACCCCGTGAAATAGTATCCCAGTATAAAATATAGTATATAACGACTCCATCATCTAGGAAATAAGTTAAATATTGTTTTAATAAAGGAATATATTATGGACGAAAAAGAAATAGTTCTTACCGCTTTGGAGCAAGTTGACAAATGGTACGTCCAATTAGCAGGAATAAAAGAAGATACTTTGTTAATAGTGTCAAAGAAACCAGTGCCCGAAAAACTAGTGGTAAACGGAAAGGAGTACAATGTCAAATATTACACACCGGAACAATATATCGAGACCATCAAGGTAAATGAAGAGGAATTTAGAAGTTTTCACATATACTATTTCGTGAAGATCTACATGAGAAAAGTCCTAGACCTTCTTACCCAACTGGAAGTAGAGAAGATGAGCCTAAATGAAGACCAACTGAGATAAGGAAAAACGTTTACTTTAAGACAACTCTTTTAGATTTCCCCTCCCATCTAGGTAGACCATTTACGAACTGAATATCTGCATGAACAAATGCTACAGCTTGAATATCTGCAGCTATCTTCTTTCTCAACTCTTCAGACGGTTTATCCGTTTCAATTAGTACCTCGAACTTAGCAGGCTCCTTAGTAAATACCAACTGGTATTCCCTAATTTCTGGATATTTCATTAATACCTCGTTTATCGCTGTTGGATAAATCTTTACACCCTTGTAAAATACTACGTCATCCACCCTTCCTTTAACGATCCTGATGGTCGGGAAGGGAATATCGTCGTTGCTCTCCTCAAGTCTTGTTATATCCCTAGTCCTATACCTGATTAGGGGCATTCCTTCTCTGGTTAAGTGAGTTAATACCATCTCCCCTTCCTCTCCCTCTCCTACTCTTTCCCCCGTTTCAGGATCAATAATTTCCACGTAAAAGTGATCGGTCCATATGTGCATCTTCTCGTGGTTATCATGAGGGCATTCCTGAGCTACTCCGGGGCCTATGGCCTCGGTTAATCCGTATATCTCTCTCGCCCCACCCCCGTGAGAAGTCAGTGCTAATTCCTTGTCTATACGTGTTAGCATCTCCGTAGTCATAGCTTCAGCCCCTGGTATAGCAATACGTAAATTAAGCTCCTTTTCGGGGTCTATCCCTGCCTCTTTTATCTTCTCAGCTACATACAACTCGTAAGAAGGGGTGCCAGTAATTACAGTGACCTTGAAGTCCTTTAACGACTTTACTAATGCCTCCGTCCTGCCAGTCCCCCAAGGTATAACTTTAGCCCCGACTTTCTGTATTCCAATGTGAAGTCCTATTCCTCCAGTGAACAAACCGTAACCGTAGATATTGGCAACAACGTCATTTTTAGTAACTCCTGCAGCTCTTAACGACCTAGCGACCAAACTAGCCCATAACTCAATATCAGAAGATGTGTAAGCTCCTACCGTAGGTACACCGGTGGTTCCACTTGTCATATGCCATCCTACTAATTCTTCTAAAGGCACTGTTAGGAAATCTCCTCCATATGGATAAGCACTTCTCCTCAAATCGTCTTTAGTAGTAAAAGGCATCTTTACTAGGTCGTCTGGAGTCTTCAAATCGTCTGGTGTTAGCCCTCTCTCTTTCATTACCCTATGGTAATACGGGCTCTTCTCGTACACCCGTTTTATCATTCTTCTAAACCTGAAATTTTGTATTTCTTTTATCTCTTCCTTACTTAAAGCTCGGGGATCGGTTTCGTCATACGAGATCATGTTTTCACCTCACATAAAACCCGATGCCCGTCAGAAGTGAGGCTTACTTTAGCCCCCACCTTCGGAGCCCCTATTACCCAGCACATCAAATAAACCCCTTTTTCAGTCTTAGCAATACCAATCGTGTATCTGTCAAAGTTTTCAAAGCCCTGAGGTTTCTGTTCAACAACACTGTAAGTCATCAGTTCCCCAGATTTACCAACATCTACCCACTCCATATCTGAAACCATACATTTAGGACAGTCCCTTTGAGGAGGGAAATACAAAGTTCCGCACTTTTTACACCTAGTACCCAAAACCTCTCCTCTCTTAAGCCCCTCCCAGAACGACTTATACAACTCTTCGGCAGGTAAGGTATATTTCATAATAAGAGGTATCCCGTCCATGACTCTCACCTACTGTAAATTCCAACGAAAGCGTAATGTCCCGTACCTCCGACGTTATGAGTTAAAGCTACGTAGTTCTTAAAGGAATGTTGAACGGGTCCTGCCTCTTCCCTCAACTGCTTAACTACCTCATACACCATTGCAACACCGGTAGCACCCAGGGGATGACCCTTAGCTTTCAATCCTCCGAACAAGTTAACTGCAACTTTACCATCCTTCTCAGTCTGTCCTTCCCTTAGAAGAACAGCTCCCTTCCCCTTTTCTACGAATCCCAAATCTTCATATGCCATAATCTCGGCAATTGTGAAACAGTCGTGAACCGTGGCGTATTCTATATCGTGAGGAGTATAACCGCTCATCTTATACGACATGTAAGCAGCGTCTTTAGCTGCCTTAAGCCCTACCCATTCACCCCTAGCTGCTATATAAGAAGTATCACTACTGTAACCCATTCCCCTTACCCATATAGGTGTGTCGATTTTCAATTCCCTTATTCTCTCTTCTGAGGCTATTATTGCAGCCGCTGCACCATCGCTTATTGGAGATGAGTCCAAAAGCTTTATGGGCCATGAAATAACCCTAGACTTCAGGACATCCTCAACGGTTATTCTGTTACGGAAATGGGCTTTTTCATTATAAGACGCGTACTTGTGAGCCTTCACGGCAGCTAAAGCCATATCTTCCTCAGTAGTCCCGAAAAGAGCCATATGCCTAGTCGCATACAAGGCATAGTACGTCGGGAATGTAGTACCGTACATCTGGAATTCCCAATAATAATTCCCTCCCCTGCCTCCTATTGCTAAAGACGTTGAAGTATCAACTTCAGTCATCTTATCTATTCCTATAACTAGCACTATGTCAGCCATTCCAGAAGCAACTGCGTTTACAGCCGTAAACATGGCTGAACTACCAGTTGCACAAGCTGCCTCGACTCTCAATGGAGATTTTCCGACAAGTCCACAATACTCTGACACCGGAGGAGCTGGGTATATTTCAGTACCCCTATAAGCTGTACTTCCTATTACTGTAAGTTGAATGTCCTGCTGTGTCAGACCTGCATCTTCAAAGGCCTCTTTTACAGCCTCCCATGCCAGTTCCCTAACAGTGACATCATTTCTTCTGCCAAACTTACTCATCCCAACGCCGATAACGCCGACTTTTCTGTTCACAAATTAAATGTTGTTTAAATTATATAAATAGTTTGTTATCCCAATAATTTTCCTACAGTATATGCAAATGAAAAAAAGTTGTATCAGTCTATTTCATTCTTCATTAAAAAACGGTATAATGTAAGTTAGAAATATAATTTAGCGGAGAGAAGAGATACCAATGGGTTCTGAAATACTCGTGGAGGATAGAGGGAAAGTCCTCTTAATAACTATGAACAGACCTGAGAAACTCAACGCAATGAACAAAGAATTAAGAGACAACCTTATAAAGACGATAAGGGACTTTAATCGAAACCCGGAAAAGAGAGTCGCAGTAATCACCGGTGCAGGGAGGGCATTCAGTGTTGGTGCAGATCTATCGTCAATGAGCCAAGACCTAGCTGAGGATTTAAGAAACTCATTCCATGTAATCATAAAAGAGATTAGGTTTTCTCCGAAAATATTCATATCCGCCGTAAAAGGGGTTGCAGCAGGAGCCGGAATTAGCCTCGCATTGGCTACTGATATAAGATATACGACGAAGGAGACAAGATTTGTAACTGCTTTTCATAACATAGCCCTAGCACCTGACAGCGGAATGACGTTAATGCTCCTAAGAATGGCTGGAATAAAGGCTGAGAAGTACGCTTTACTTGGCGGGGAGTTCACTGGAGAAGAAGCTGAGAAAATGGGATTATTTCAAGTTGTCGAAGACCCGCTAGCTGAGGCGTTACGTACTGCCGAAAAGATAGCAAACGGACAATTCAAGAGTTACTCTGCAAGTAAAAGACTAATAAACAGAGTAATGTACTACGACTTGGAAGATTTCTTGGACTATGAAGCAGCTATGCAGGGGGCTCTGGGAAAGACCTACGACTTCTCCGAGGGTGTAAAGGCTTTTTTAGAAAAGAGACAGCCCCAGTTTAAAGGTGAGTGAGATGAACACAGTGTTATATGAGAAAGTAGGAGATATCGGGATTGTAAAGCTAAACAGACCAGAAAAACTAAACGCTATAAATATGGAAATGGTAGAGGATTTCGTTAAGGCGTTCGATCAGGCTGAGAAGGATAAGGTGAAGGCGGTTATTGTTACCGGAATTGGTAGAGCTTTTTGTGCTGGTGCAGATGTAGGTGAAATGCTAAACATGCCAATTGAGGAAGTAGCTAGGAAAGGTCACGCCCCAATGTGGGAAAGGTTGAGAACATTCAGGAAGCCCGTCATTGCTGCCTTAAACGGTGTTACTGCTGGTGGAGGGCTCGAGTTAGCTATGGCTTGCGACATAATAATTGCTGCCGAGAGTGCAACACTAGGCCAACCAGAGATCAACCTCGGTATTATACCTGGTGCTGGAGGTACTCAGAGGCTGACAAGAACTGTAGGGAAATACAAGGGGATGGAAATGGTTCTTACGGGTAAAATGATCTCGGCTTGGGAAGCATATAGAAGAGGTTTAGTAGTCAAAGTCGTCCCTGACGAAGCTTTATTGGACGAAGCTATGAGGTTAGCTAAGGATATAGCCTCAAGGTCTGGGTTCGCAGAAGAGCTAGCTAAGGAAGCAGTGAACAGAGCGTTAGAGACGACCTTAACCCAAGGGCTTGAGTTTGAGAGGAGACAGTTCTACGTAACGCTAGCCAGTGTTGATGGTAAAGAGGGGATGAGAGCATTCGTGGAAAAGAGGAAACCCAACTGGACGAGTTAACTAGTTTTTACCTTCACTTCTCCCCCATATATGCATATAAATGCATTTATAATGTATATAAATAGCATAATTTATGAGTATAAGAAGGCTCCAAAAAATAAAGGGCGGAAGTTATATTATTTCTATTCCCACGGATTGGGTAAAGAAAAACGGGTTGGATGTAAAGAGCGAACTTAAGGTTTATGAGACGGCGGACGGACTTAAGGTAAAACCGATCAAACAACCTAATGCCGAAAGGGATGTAGAAATAGACGACTTGGACACAACACTTTACCTGATCTCGGTTTTCTACATGCAGGGAGTGTCTAAGATCGTTGTGAAGTCTAAGGGCACCATGACACCGGAGATTAAAAAGGCATTGAAGGAGTTACAGCTAACACACCCAGGTTTGGAGGTTGTAGATGAAAGTTTTACCAGTGTTACCTTCAACGTAAATTTCACTGTAAGCACAGACTTAATGAACTTAGTTAAGTCTTACGTAGAAAAGGTAAAGAAAATATTAGCCGATTTATTATCCGTACTGGACTCAATAACTCCAGAACTAAAGGAGGACCTTATTTTCAGGTGTGATAGTCTAATTAAAGACTACAGAGGAATAATAAGGAACATTGCTGTAGGTGTCCAGCTTGATGACGAGTATAACTTCAACTTACCGTCTAAAGACATAATCCTTTACGCGATATTCATAAGGGATATGGGCAGGTTCGTCTCCCACTTAAAGCAGTTCATAAGCTTAACCGACAAAGGAATTAGAAAGGAAAATGTGATAACAGTATCAGAGATGTTTTCTAAAGCTACAGAGATGTTTTTCACTGAAAAGCTTGACGATATAAAGTGGTTAAGGTGGAAGATGAACGAGTTAGAAAATAATTGTAATTTCTCGGAGCCTTGTAAAGAACTGGTGAGGATGGCTTCCTATTGTATAGCCATGATGGACGATGCTGTGCATAAGACGGTGAGATTAATATGAATGAAAATTCATATAATTGATTTCCCTTAACATTTAATTTGAATAAAAAATTTATATATGTCGTTTTGTAACAGAAGATCAGTAGATGTGTAATGGCAGATAAGTATTTGAATTTAAATTTTGAAGAAGCTCCAGATTTCCCTCCTAATAATGTCTATCCTCCCACGTGGACTTTTGACAACGATAAAGCATGGCAACTCTACAGAAGGGCTAAAAAAGAACAGTGGGATGAGGAGGCGATTAACTGGCAGGAAGTAAAGGAGTGGGCAAGCGGTCTAGATAGAAAACAAAAGTTAGCCGTAGCTTATTGGTGGTCTTTACTTTCTACCTTTGATAACGCTACCCCCGTGTTCGCCTACGCTGTAGTTAAGTCTTTCGAACAGCACTTACCTACACCGGTAAAGGGGATCCTAACTACGATCACTTATGACGAGAACAGACATAACGTTATGTGCGGGTTAGGAATAAATAGCGTTTTGCCCGGGTTCCCGTACGACTTCAAGCCTCAAGATGAACTAGAGAGAAAGGCAGTGCTAAACGTGTTATGGACTTGGTGGAACGGATCTAGGTATTGGAAGGCATACTTAGAGGCTTATCACAAGTACACTTTTGACGTGCTATTCACATCATTTATGATGGGAGAAGCTGCAGCTACTACAGTGTTCTCTACCATGTCTAAGGGAGCTAAAATAAAGGCTTTCCAAGAACTTTTTAAGAACACAACAGTTGACGAGACTAGGCATTACGCATTTACCCATTTAATAATGTCTCAGAACGCCGAAAAAATGGACGATGAAAGGAAAAAGTTAGTGACTAAACAAGTTAGAGCTGGTTTCGTATTCCTTTCCTTAATAACTTATTTGCCTCCTAAGGACTTCTGGAAATTACCTCCGTGGTTTAATGAAGTTCACTTGAAAATGGAAGACCTAGCTAGAGATGCGGGATTCTATATACCCACCTTGGAGGAAAAAGAAAACGCTTGGAAGACAGCAATAGTGAGGGTAGGAGCATCATTAAAGCATTACAACATAAAGATGCCCTCAATTCCCGAACTGGGGATAACGGGAGAAGAGGATATTCCCGACTTTGACGAAGGAGATATCATGCCGGTGTTCTAGAGGTGAAGGTAGCGGTCATCGGATCGGGCGTAATGGGTAGTGGAATAGCTGAAGTTTTTGCCATCTATAAGAACGAAGTACTCCTTTATGACAAGTACGAGGAAGCTATAAAGAAAGGTTTAACCAATATCAAGTGGTCGTTAGAGAAACTGTCTGAGAAAAAGAGAATAAATGAGACCCCCGAAAGCATTCTGACAAGGATCCAGATAATCAGAAGTCTAGAAGAGGTCAAGGGCTCTGAACTCGTAATCGAAGCAGTGCCCGAGGACTTCAACCTTAAGGTGAGTATATTTAAGGAGGTCGAGAAAAACGTAGATTACTCAACGATGATAGCTACGAACACAAGCAGTTTACCTATAACAGAACTGTCGATGGCATTAAACAAAAGGGAGAGATTCTTGGGACTACACTTCTTTAACCCTCCAGTACTAATGGGTTTAGTAGAAGTGATAAAGGGAAACTATACATCGTCAGAAGTATTTGAGAAAGGAATAGAAATAGTAAAAAGTATAAAGAAGGAACCGATACCGGTTCGGAAAGACGTGATCGGTTTCGTAGTTAACAGAATACTCTTCAGGGTATTCACTTCAGCCTGCAAACTAGTGAGTGAGGGTAAGTATACTGTTCAAGAGGTCGATAGTGCAGCTAAGTATACTCTAGGATTTCCCATGGGTATCTTTGAACTTCTAGACTACACCGGTATCGACACTAATTACCTTATAAGTAAGGAAGTTAAAAGTAGGGGATTTGATTTCGAATGCCCGTTAATAAATGATCTTTACACGAAGGGTTACTTGGGGACTAAAGTTAAGAAAGGGTTCTACGACTGGTCGGCTGGGAGACCTATAATACAAAAGACCAGTAGAGAGCCCTCACCATCTGAAATACTAGGTGACGCGATAGACGAGGCAGTTTGGCTGATTAAAAACAACGTATCGACTGAAGATGAAATAAATAAGGCTACAAAGTTGGGCTTAGGTTGGCCTAAAGGTATCCTAGAATACGCAAAAGAAATCAACTATGTTTAGGACGTATCTTATTGACTTTTTCTTCTATTTCAACAATCGACCTTATTCTAAGTATTTTTTAATCCTATGTACTTCTTATTAATTAGCTTTTTTATTCTCCTTATTTTGCCACCTTAGTTACTCATGTTTTTAACATATATTTCTTAACTTTAAGTTGTACTAGTAAATCCATATTACTGATAATTGTGATATTGGTAGAAAATAGTAGAAATTGGGAAAAACATTAACTTTAAGTCACTGTAAAGTATCCTAAAACAGTTTGATTGAAATAGTCAACAGCTTCTACCGTATAAACCCCAGGTTGGAAGAATGTGTAGTTTCCACCAGAAAATAAACTAGTGAAAAATGTATAGTTTCCACCAGATAATGAACTAGTAGAGTTTATTATCCAATACCCTTTAATAGAAGTTGAAATTTCGTCATTCAAGGTAGCTTGTACTTTTCCGTTGTATATTAATTGTACCTGGTCACTTAACGGCAATAACTTATATTGTGTAACTGCATACATCATCGGGCAGTTATATATTCCCGGTTGATAAAGTAATAAAGGTTTAGCTAAAGATATATTAGAGATAGTATAATATCCTTTGAACACTTCTAATCCTACAAGAACCTGCGGACCACAAGGATATGGTGACGGAAGATGAATATTGGTATTATTTACATTAATGTAAACCGGATTTATTCCATTGTAAAATAGTTCTACTACAATTGCAATCCCCTTTCCAGGGCTTATATTTGTCGTATTTAACTTAAGATAAAGGGTAAAGTCTCCAGATGAAGATTGAACTATGCGTTGTTCATTAGAGTGAATATTATTGTAAGTAAAAAATAAAAAATAAGTAAACGTAAACGCCAAAATAATTGCAATCACTAAAATTGTGTATATCAACCTCATTACGATCTCCTCGAGTAATATTTATTTAAATCTATTCCGACTACTAAATAATTCATGGAAATATTTTATAGAATAAATTATAATAATACTTCTGTTGATGTGTTTTTCTAAAGCTTTCTAAACAATCTTATAGAAATTCTCTGAATCTTCCCGTTTAGGTAACGGTTTAATGGACACCTATCAATTCCTATAACATGTTAGACGTAAATTAAGCCTTGTTTTCAATAACCTTTTTAACGCTTTAACCTTCTCTCGCTTATCTAACATATTTAGCGTTAATTTTTAGCATAATATCTCCTAATTACATGTTAACTTTTACGCTGCTGCAAAATTGACGAGACCCCTTAATTCCAAGAACAAGTTAGGATTATGCAATATATCGTACGACTCAAGGTAACTGATTTTTGATTAGGTTAAAAATACTGCGTTTATTTTACGAAAGTATTAAAAGTTAGGACTCCTCAGGTTTGCGGAAATGAGTGAGGATCAAGTTATAAATCCACTAGAAGTAACGAGATATTATCCGGAAAAAGGTCAAGTTGAGTTGACAGTACCGTTACCCCAAGAGAAATTCTTGTGGAACCCAGACATTCACCCAGTACCGGTGAAACAGAGGACGTGGGGTCCCTTAACGTATTTCCTAATATGGGTATCAATGGCGTTTATAATACCTAGTTGGACTTTAGCGAGTGTAGGCATTGTCATGGGTTTAAATGCGTTACAATCGATCCTTCTCGTCTTCTTAGGAAACGTAATTGTCTTAGTCCCTATGATAATCCAATCTCACGGAGGCGCAAGGTACGGTTTAGCTGAACCGCAACTAACTAGATCGAGGTGGGGGGTATACGGAGCAATATTCCCAAGCTGGCTCAGGGCTGTCATAGGAGCTGGTTGGTGGGGCATAGAGTCGTACATCATTACTGAGGCTTCAACAGCTATCTATGCGATCATGACGGGTAAAATTAACGTTATAGCCTACACCGTGTCTCACTACGCCGATTATCCTTTCGTGTTGAGTAAGGACTTCCCGAACATATTTTGGAGTACTTTTGCCATAGTCATATTAGCCCAAATATTGGTCTTTTACTTCTCCCCTATAACTAAAGCTCAGCCCGTATTGAAGTGGTTGGCAAGACTGAGCGGACCTATAATACTCTTAGGATATCTCCTAACGTGGTCTTACTTCATGCAGAAAGTTAACTGGAACGTTGATATCCTTTCTTTATCTACCTCTTCTGGCAACCTTCTCACCATGTTAGCTTTCTTGAACGCCAACATTGCGTTCTGGGCTACCATGGCTATAACAATGCCTGATTACACAAGGTTTGCTAAAAGCCAAGTAGCCCAAACTTTAGGACAAATACCCATGCCCTTCCTCATGTTATCTATCGCAGTTATGTCAACTATGACTACTGCTTCTTCCCTCAAGCTTTACGGACAACCTATCTGGGATCCAATAGTCCTTGTGACCTTACATATGTTACCTCCCCTAAACGTGTTTGTGCTTTTAGCCTTCATCTTAGCTACCTTCACGGTAAACGTATTCGCTAACGCTGTAGGCCCTGCTTACGATATAGCCAATACTTTCCCTAAGAAGTTGACGTGGTTTAAGGGATCTTTAACCCTAATCGTTATAGGTCTAGCATTAGGAGCGTGGAGTTACTACGGTAACGCTTATAACTATATCGAGAATTGGTTGTTGACTTACGGTGGTTTGCTGGGAAGTGTAGAGGGAATAATAATCTTCGATTATGCCTTGATAAGGAGGTTTAAGTTCGAACTATTAGACGTTTTCTTATCCAAGGGGCGGTTCAAGTACTGGAAGGGAGTAAACCCTGCTGCCGTAGTAACGTTCCTAGTTGTTTCCTCACTATTATATTTACCTTACCCGGGCGAGAATACGTTGTTAAGTAACGCATGGGTGTTTTCTTTCATAGCTTCAGGTCTTATTTATACACCACTGATGATACTGTGGGTAATTCCAAAATACCAGAAGGACTTAAACGGCTCACTCTTAACCGGTTACTACTCTTATGTTACGAAAAAGATATTCAACATCTCTCAGAAAGATGACGATAGAAACAGTAAAGATATCCTATGAGTACGGAGGAGACGCCGAAAGAGACTTCAAAAGAGTAAAGCATTAGGGTGGCTAACAAATCGTTACGCATCAATAGAACAGCCAGTCCCGAAATCCCTGCTATTCCTATTGCGATAAGGTTAACGGAAGCTAGGAGACGTGGGAAGAGAAGACCGGTATTGTAAGCTAGCTTAAACAGAGCAAGTGACAACATACCAGTTATTACAGCAAAGGTCACGTGAAGGTAGAGGAAGCCATCTGAGAAACTGACCTTGATTTCTCCAGCATCTGCAAGAGCTCTAGCTAGACCTAGAGAGAATGTTACAACGAGTAGTAGACTCGTCAAAAGGGATAGTTTATAAACGCTCTTTAGCATACTCAACCGCCTTCACCTTTACTTCTTCTAGATCTGCTTTAGCCCTTAGGAAACGTAGATTAGACATAACTTGAGACTTAACACTTTCGATTACTGAGAGCCAAGCTGTATCTAGCTCTTCGTTCCTTATTTTTACCTCCATTTCCTTAGCCAAAGACTTTACTCCTAAAAGACATTCAGAATTTACTGGACATACTCCGCACTTATACGTTTCATTTTCAGCGTTATAATAGATAAGTTTCTTGTCTTGTGTTACGAATGCTATTCCTTCTGTAACTGAGAGACCACTATGTGAGGGCTTATAAGGTAACAGGACTTTAAAGGACAAAGCGTTGTCTATAAGTAAACCTAGAGCCCTTAGCTTATTCACGATAAAGTAAAAGTAACTTTTACTAATCTCATCCCATTTCTTGTCAGATGCTAAAACCCTTAAGTATGTCTCGTCTCCGAGTTTTACGAAGTCGTCATAATTGACAAATACCACATCATTTGTAAGAACTGGTCTATTTACATTAACAACTCGTAATAAACACATGAATTATAATTTTTAATTATAATTAAAAATAACTGTATTCCTAATGACTTACATTAGGAGCATTAACAGAGTTAACAAGACGTCAGGATAATGGATTAACAAGTGGTGTATGTGTATATAGCTTACATTTCAATTTAAATTAACTATCTTAATTATTACGTGATTTGAACTAAAGTATTATATCTATCCTTCCTTATTAATACTTAATCTTAGAACTTTCAATAAATAGAAAAATAACTATAATAATTAAAATTAGCTCACATTATTAAGACCCAACGTACACAAATAGCTTTTATCATTTTAAGGATATCTGAATCAAATCCTGATGAATCATAAATTACCAAATTTTGTATTCACTATTATCAAAATCTGAACTGGACAATCCTAATTTTCGAATGCAAATTAAGGATGTTAACATTTCCATTTTAGATCTTAGAGTTGATAAGTTTTCCCAGAATCCCCTTATTAAGTCTCATAATACGGCTGCTATATTGTCAAAGTTTAGTATTGTTATGCGATCAAATATTGTAACCACTGAATGTTTGAACATGTCTAAACATAGTAAAAATATAGAGTAAAAATATAAATATGTATTATAATAATAATATCAGATATGATTAGTAATAGAACATTGTACCAAACGCTATCCGATATAGTTAATGTTATGAATAAAATATCGATTAAAGAAGATCGAACATGTATTCCCCTTTCAAGAATAAAGGAGGAAACTAATTTACCTTTGGGAGAATTAAGAAAGGTAATAAAGGAAGCCGAGAAGATGGGAAAAATATTCAGTTGTCAGGATTTAGGTATGAATGAGAGAGGCTATGTAGTAGTAAATCAACATATGAACTTGACTACTTATAGAAAAGATACTTTAAGACCGATAGAAGTTACAAAGGACTACGTAGTTGTAGAAAGTAAAACATATTTTAAGAATATTAACGTGTCTTTAAGTTTTATGGGTCATATTAATATTAACTTTTATGGTGATATTGTGTGGAATAAAGAATTTTATTATTTTGATTCTACAGGAAATAAGGTAAAAAAGTTACTAGAAAAAAACCTATGCCCCAATAATATATGTATATTTACAATTCCTTTACTAAAACCCATACCACCAAGGAGTATTTTTTCAGCTGGTTACGTTACTTATTATTATCTTTATCCCAAAGATGATTACTTTGTATTCGAAATTCCCGTTCCAACTCTTAGGTTCCATATTAATGTTGAAACAAATAATATACTTGATATATATAGTATTAGATATACTGCAAATATCGATCCTTCGTCATGTTCCATGTTTAAGAAATCTAATAAGTTTAAATTAAAATGTAAAAACCTCAATCCTCTCTTAAGAATATTTTTAGATATTCATGTAAATAATAATTCATAATACTAATTATTGAGGCGAACCTACCGCACCTTTGTTTCCCCCTCCATCAGGCTGGTATAGTGTTACTAAGTCACTTCTGCTTATACTCATGTGTAGTAATGATGTTAATTCGCCTGTTACTAATGCATAAATTATTGGACCTGCTACTGCTATAGCTATTAACATTAATCTACTATAACTTAATATTTTTACATTCGACATTAATTTTGAACTGAATTTCATTTTCATCCCCAATATTATTATCTGTAAACAGATAAATATAAATTTTTTGGCTAATCAGATGTTAAAAACTTTACAAAATTGATTTTGAATTTTTCGTTAACAGTATTATATTTATAATTAGGTACTAATTATTTTTCATTCAAAACGTTTAGTATTATTAATTTAGTGATAGTGTATTACGAAGTAATTTTAACTATTTTTAACATAGTTACATCCTTTATTATCATCGACTTTATACTCAGTAATCACTTTTAACTATATATAACTATATATAGCTCTATCTACTACTTAAACTATGTAGAGAATATTTCTAAGTTTGTCTTCTACGTGTAAAACCTTAAATAAATCGGAATCTACATTTAAGTCGATAGATTCTCTAAAATTGACTTTTACACATATAAAGATATGGTACACATCAGGTATGGGATTTTTTCAGACGCATATGACTTGTTAAATATAGGTTATATTCTGACAATTATAACGGATGCATACAAATATGCGGGAATTACAATACCGGGCTTTACCGAATACTTGGTAGGAAGTAACTCCGCTTTCTGGACTGGTTTACTGGCTTCCATATCATTATGGTCTGCGATTATAGGGCAACTATTCTTCGGTTTCTTAGGGGACTACTGGGGAAGGAAAAAGGTATACGGTGTAGAAGCTACTATCCTAAGCATAGG